>NZ_CALPCF010000003.1:0-289653 GCF_943192965.1 Senimuribacter intestinalis | reverse complement strand
CATAGCCAAACTGCCGTAAAAGTTCATTTGATAAAGATGCTCCCTCCATTGTCAATAACGAAAGAATCATTTTCTCATATGGTATTTTTCTGTTTCTGGAAAAATCTGTTTTGGGGTTAGAAACAAGGCCTGTTAAATCCTGTTTCTGCTTATTAATAATGTCCATAATCAAATTTTTTAGTTCCAGTGAAGTCCTATTCATGCGGTATCCTCCTTGTAAAAAGATGTTATCTAATTACAAGGGCCGCTTTAGCTGCCTCTAAAATATTCAGCAGCTAAAGCGGCCGCATTTTTTTGTTCATATGTCAATACTTATTCTCAAAAAAATCCCACACCACATTTTCTGTGATGTGAGATTTTCTTAACTTAATGCCATTGAGCGGCAACTGTTAGGGCTGTGATAACTGGAAAACCTCTGTTATCAATCTCACAATTTAAGTATAGCAGAGGTTTCTTCCAGTGACAACGATTTTTCAGAAATGGAGGGCATTATGGAAGAAACAAAAACAGAATTACAGTTGATTAAATTGTCGGAGATACAGTCGCAGGAAGTTTCTTGGCTGTGGTTTCCGTTTATCCCTTATGGCAAGCTGACTATTGTTCAAGGCGATCCGGGGGACGGAAAGACAACATTTATTCTGAATATAGCGGCGAAACTGTCTAAGGGAGATAATTTAGACAATGGAATGAATTTTACAGAGCCTTTGAATGTAATCTATCAGAGTGCGGAGGACGGTCTTGCCGATACGGTAAAGCCACGGTTAGAACAGGCGGGGGCAGACTGTGAGAAAATCTCTGTCATTGATGGAAAGATAAAATCACTTTCCATGATAGATGAACGCTTGGAGCAGGCTGTTATAAAGACAGGCGCAAAGCTGCTGATTTTAGACCCGATACAAGCCTATTTAGGCAGTGGTATGGATATGAACCGGGCGAATGAAGCAAGGGATATGACAAAGAAACTGGCGGCACTGGCAGAGAAATACCAGTGTGCGATTGTCCTTGTCGGGCATATGAACAAGGCAGCAGGAAATAAAGCGGCATACCGGGGAATGGGTTCGATTGATTTTTTTGCAGTCGCTAGAAGCGTTCTCTTAGTCGGCAGGGTTGAGGGAGAAGAAAATATAAGGGCTGTGGTGCAGATTAAAAATAATCTTGCGGCGTTCGGACACCCGAAAGCATTTGCGTTGTCAGAGAACGGTTTTCAATGGCTTGGAGATTATGAGATTACGGCTGATGAAGTCTTAGGCGGCATTGCCCCGAAAGCAAATAAAATGGAACAGGCGAAGCGTCTGATTAGGGAACTGGCAGAAACAAATAATGCCATGCAGAGCAATGAGATTTTCAGTCTTGCGGACGAACAGAACATATCAAAACGGACACTGGAAAACGCGAAAAAAGAGTTAGGTGTCCGGGCAAAGCGGATAAACAATACATGGTATTGGGAACTGGATAAAATCGGACAGTGATGTATAGGGAAAGATAACAGCGCAACAATGCAGGGTATTAGCATTTTGCAGTATTGGAATTGCGTTCTTGAAGATTGAAAGGTTGCAAAAATTATAGACATTGCAGTGTTGCGCTGTTGGGAGAAAGCAGGAAAGCGGCAGCAACAAGGCGGCGAAAAGCCGCCCCGTCCGTTAGGACGGTATGCTGTCCAACGGACAGCTAGCCCCCGGCAGGGCGCAAAGGCGCTTTTGATAGAGCGTAGCCTGTCGAAAGTGCTTTTGCGTTACTTTCGCAGAAAGTAACAAAGGCTATGCGCCGTTTCTGGCGCTCATTACCCAATAGGGAGAAAGGAAAAATTATTGAAGCGGACTATCAGCGTTATGACAGGGAAAGGCTCTGTCAACCATAACAGCAGAAAATTCCACGCAAAGAACACTGACCCGGAGCGGAGTTGTCTGAATGTGGAATACTGCAATGAAAATATCAAAGACGTATACCACGAATTATTTGCTGAAGCACTCGCCCGGTACAATGAGAAGCAGACAAGAAATGACCGCATAATTGATGATTATTATGAGAAAATCTGTTCCGGCAAACAGGAGAAGCCATTCCATGAGATTATTTTGCAGATAGGAAACAAGGACGATATGGGGGCAAAGACAGAGGACGGACAGCTTGCGGCGAAAATACTTGATAAATATATGCAGGACTTTCAGCAGCGCAATCCTACATTAAGGGTATTTTCAGCGCATCTTCACATGGACGAAGCTACGCCGCATCTGCATATAGATTTTATACCCTATAAGACTGGAAGCAAGAGAGGGCTTGAAACAAGAGTGTCATTAAAAAAGGCACTTGCGGAGCTTGGTTTTAAAGGTGGCACAAGGAGCGAAACAGAACGTAACCAGTGGGTAGCGGCAGAGAAAGAACGGCTTGTGGAGATTATGCTACAGCATGATATTGAATGGGAGAAAAAGGGAACGCATGAGAAGCATTTATCGGTTTTGGATTTTGAGAAGCAGGAACGGCAGAAAGAGGTTGCGGAATTGGAGCGGACAATCTCCGGCAGTAAAGAGGAATTATCCGATATTCTTCATCAGCAGATAGCAGCAGGACGGGAAACGGAGCAGATACGGAAAGAGGGCGAAGCAATCTGGCAGGAAGTATCGGAACTTACCACAACAAATCATCTGCTGAAAGAGCAGACGGAAGAACTAACAGAGGATAAAGAAAAGTTGCAATCTGAAAATGAAAAATTGGAAAAACAGCAGAAAAAGTTACAGCAGGAACTTAACAAAATGGTACAGTCAAAAGAAGTCATGGAGCGCAATATACACACCTATGATGAAGATGTGAAATGGCAGTTAGCAGAGCCGGGGGCATTGATAAGCGCAAAGAATTATCGGGATAAAAAAGCACTTTCGCTTGTGGAGAAATTGAAAGAAGTGGTAAAAAATCTGACTATCAAATGCGTACAGCTTACGGAACAAGGCAAGAAGCTGACCGCCAAAGTGGACGGGCAACAAAAGCAGATTAGCCGCTTGACGGATAAGGTTATGGAGCAGAACGATACCATAGAGCGATTGCAGGAAAAAGCGTCTGACTTGGGGTGTTTGGAACGTCATTTAGGCAGGGAACAGGTGCAGTCGATAGTAGAACATTCAAAGGCATTAGAACAGGCGGAGAGGGCAAATAAACGCCCGAAACGTCCCTTTGAAATGAGCCGATAGGAAAGTGAGGATTGATAGGATATGACGGATATGGAGAAGAAAGTTATGATACGGCTGTGTGCTAAAATCGTGGCAGATACAGACCTTTACGAAACGGATAAGGAAGTACAAAATTTGATAGACTGGGTATGTCTTTCGGAGCAGATAAAGGAAAACAATAATACAATCCGCAATCTGACCGGGGAGTATAAGAAGATAGAGCCGGATTGTCGGGAGGGAGTGCGGGCGCAGTTGGAACGCATGAAAGAACTGTGCAAAGAGCGGAATAATCTTTATGAGAAACAGAACGACTTGAAAGGTCAGAAACAGAAGATTGAGAAGTCGTTGGAGCGATAAGAAATGTGGGGCGTGGTGGTTGCTATGCCCTAAATTTTATAATGGCAAACAGAGAATGGAAGTAGTATAATCAAATGGAGAGATTAGGAGCGAGGGGATAACGTGAATAAGAAAACAGAAGAATCAAGAATTGCATACAATAAAATAGCATCTGAATATGATGCGTCAAGGGAAGGACAATATACAAGATTTCATATTATGGAACTATCTAACACTATAGATTTACATGAGGGTAATGTTGTCCTTGATGTTGCATGTGGAAATGGAACTCTGTTGCGGGAATTATCGAAAAAAGCAAAAATCCAGGCAAATGGAATAGATATATCTGAGAACATGATTTGTTCTGCAAAGATGCGATACCCTAATATGAGTTTTGAGGTCAAACCATGCTATCCGCTTGAATGGAGTAATGAAAGTATTGATATTATAACTGTATGTTGTGCGTTTCATCATTTTGACAATCCGCAAGGTTTTGTTAACGAGTGCAAAAGAGTTTTAAAGAAAAACGGTACAGTGTATATAGCTGACCCTAATTTTGGAGCAGTAGTCAGATTTATAGCAAATAAATTATGGTTTCCCTTTTCAAAAAGTGGAGATGTAAGAATATACAGCAAAAAAGAGTTAGAGGAAATCTTTTACAATTGTGGATTTAAAACAGTGCAGGTTTATAGGAAAGGAAAAGGGGTGTTTCTTAAAGCTGAAAAATGAGCATCAAATTTTCGTCTGTAAGAAAGGCAGAATATTTTTCCTTTGTAATGATTTGAACATGGTGCTAGCACCATGTAAGTTAATTCGGATAAGGAAAATGTGATAATGTGGCAGTTCACACTATTAAGCGAATTGCCACATTTTTATAGCAAAATAAGCGGTTATGTGGTAATATATAGGGGCAAAGATAAAAACACAACGCAAGGTAATCTTGCAGTACTGGTAGGTAGTCCAGTCGCACCGATTTGGTGTAAGTAGCCCTCCCTCCTTAGGGTCGTCTGTTCTTTGTTCATTACAATCATTTTAAGGAGGAATTGTCATGGACAAAGTATCGGGAAAGCTGACGGTATTTTTTGAAGAGCCCTTTTGGGTCGGAGTGTTTGAGCGGGTATCAGATGGAAAGCTATCTGTGTGTAAGGTTACGTTTGGTGCAGAACCAAAAGACTATGAAATATATGATTTCGTTCTGAAAAATTACTATCGGCTGCGATTTAGTCCGGCTGTGTCAACTGATGTAAAAGAAACTGGTCGCAATCCTAAACGGGTACAGCGTGAGGTACGAAAACAGGTACTGAATACCGGGATAGGAACAAAATCGCAACAGGCTTTGAAATTACAGCAGGAGCAGTTGAAAACTGAACGCAAAAATGTGAGCCGGGAACAACGTGAGGCAGAAAGACAGCGGCAGTTTGAACTGAAACAGCAAAAAAGGAAAGAAAAGCATAGGGGGAGGTAACTCCTCTCTTGCCGCTATAAAAAATGGGAGGAGAATAAGTGAAAATGGCTCTCAAGATTAGTGAAATGGAAGCAGGACAGATAATTTGATTTTCTAAATCTATATGTTTCAAGTTTGTTAGAGTATTAGAGGTGGTGGCATTGGAAAGATGATATTAATGCGGAATACTACTATCAACGCGTTATTTGTGATGTAAAACATGGTCTTAGAACCATGTAAGTAAAGCGATTAGGGTATCGTGCGCCATGATTCATAGGCAAACTTTTTTTATAAGGATGTAATTATAATGGGAGATGCAATTGGAAAAATCATAGAAGAATTAGTTGAATTATTTAAACGAAATTATAGAAGACCAAGGTTATGGCTTTTTATAGCGATTGTTTTATTTATTATTGTTCTTATTATTCCATATATAGATTCTAATTTCTTTTATTTTTCCAGGATGGAAAAAAGAATAAATGTGCTTGAAAAGGTAATGGCATTAGATGAGGAAAAAATAAATAGTAACCAAGCATATATAGATGAATATCAAAGAATTTTACAAGAAATGGAGTAGCAGGGTGAACGTTCTATAAATTCGTTAATGAATAAATTTATTATTCAGATGAATTATATAACTTCAATGGGAAATGGAGAAGGAAATAGAGCATTAAAATTTCTTTCGGGTGCATTTTGGTTATTATTAATTACTGTCTGTGTACCTTTTATGAATACGTTTAAAAAGAGAAGTGATAAGCTAATAGCATTTGTTTTGTTATTAATAATGTCTGGGATAATCGGTTGGGCTTTCTCAATGGTTCCAGTTATAATTTCTCCGATGGTTAATTATATTGGAGTACCACTTTTGCAAATTATTGCAGTAATAATTATTGTGGTAAAGAGTAGTAAAAAGAAAAGATAATGTGATACCCGTATGATACCTATTTGGTCTGAAACTGTAAATATGGCGTAAAATGTGTATATTATGGCTATGAAAAACCTTAAAGAGCATCAAATATTTAACAATTATGTTATGGTTATAGGGAGTTCGAATAAACAAAAATGTTTAGTTAATCCAGTGTTTATGCGGGTTTGCGGACTTTGGAAAGGTCTTTTGATAACAAATTGATAACAGTCGTTTGAGTGCGATTATTCTTACTGTCAAGTGGTTTGTTGATGGGGGAATGATTTGTAAGCGGTTTGGATGACTGAAATAAATCCATATTAGAAACGCCCTTAGCTGTGGGTAGGAACTCATGGCTAAGGGCGTTTTTTGTCGTGTTTGTCAATCAGTTTTTAGTTTGTCTTTAAATGATTCGACTAAGACATCGCTCAATTCCTTAGAGGGGACTTTCGCCCAATGCTGCGTGGTGTAAAATTTTGGGTAATTGTACCGCCACTGGTCGTAATTTTCCCTGCTGATTTCCTCGGCAGAGAGCTTGTCCGCCTGCTCTTTCCAAGCGCAGAGCATTTTCAGCAGCTCGTCGGCGTTCTTACTTTTGTCTTTGTTGACTTTCAAACAGACTTCCCCGTCTGTTTCGCTGATGGTAAGTCCGTAAATGTCTTCAAGGGCAAATAAGGTGTGCATAAGCCCGATGTAGCTGTCAATGTCGGGTATGTCCAGAGCCTGCGGCGCAACGTCAAGAGCCTGTGCCAGTGCAGCCGTCAAATCAGCCTTTGGCTTGCGTGAGCCAGTTTCGTACTGTGCCAGACGCACGTCTGCGCTCCGTTCGGGAAACCCGACAAGCATACCAAGATATTTCTGTGTCATGCCCCGCATGATGCGGAAAAAATGTATTCTTTCGCCAATCGCCATAATGTTTCACTCTTTTTATTCGTGGGGATGAGGTGGTGCAGGAGCTTTCTGTATTAAATCCTTACGCATATAAGCTCATCAAGAAATTAAATGACGAGTTGAAAGAGCAAGGATTTATCACGATTGCGGGAAATTGTGGAGAGTGAGATAATCTATTCATAAGCGGTGAGTGACATTTCTGCGGTATGTGGAAGTGTCGCTCTTAAGAAAAAGCAGTTCGAGGAATTGAAAAACCTTATAATTTCATGTATACTTAGAAAAAGAAATTAGGAGCTATATTAGGAGGGCTAAAATGCTTGATACGATACCAAATGAAGAAGAAATGACAGCTTTAGTTGGAAAATCCCTATATGATGTATGGAATAAGTTATGTGCTTTAATTGATGAAAAATATGATATGGATTGTTTGTGGAATAAGGGTGGTAAAGCATGGAAATATGAATATAAATATCGTCGGGGTGGTAAAACATTGTGTGCATTATATGCAAGAGAAAACTGTATGGGTTTTATGATTATCTTAGGGAAAGACGAACGGTTAAAATTTGAAACAGATAGAGAAAATTACGGAGAGGTAGTTCAAAAAATATATGACGAAGCTCAAACTTACCATGATGGAAAATGGATAATGTTTGAACCAGTGGATACATCTTTGTTTAATGACTTCATTAAACTGTTGAGAATTAAAAGAAAACCAAACAGAAAGTAAAGTTACCGTTGAATCAGATAACTTGGAATTTGAAAGGGTGTTAGCGAATATGAAAAGATATATTGCATTTCTGCGAGGTATCAATATAAGTGGCAAAAATAAAGTATCGATGGCCGAATTAAAGAAAGAGTTTGAAAAACTTGAGTTTGGAGAGGTTAGGACATATTTGAACAGCGGTAATGTGGCTTTTTCGAGTGAGAAAGGTGACACAGAGAAGTTCACGAAACAGATTGAGATAATGATAAAAAAACAATTCACCTTGGATATTCCTGTTTTTGTCATATTAAGAGAAGAACTTGATGACATCTTGCACAATGCGCCTGACTGGTGGGGAAACGAAAATAAGGAAATCTATGACAATTTAATTTTTATTATGCCACCCGCTACATTCGCAGAGGTATATTGTGAGATTGGAGAGCCTAAAGAGGAATTAGAAAGGATTAAAGATTATAATGAAGCAATATTCTGGTCTTTCAGCAGGAAAGATTATCAAAAAACAAATTGGTGGTCTAAGACAGCAAATGCCAATATCAGTAATAAACTAACAATAAGGACGGCAAACACTGTTAAAAAAATGGTCGGTATGTAATTATTTTTTGAATTCTCACTTGTGAAGGAGGATTTTATGCTAGTCAATATAGCGGAAATCTTTGAATTATTGTTTGATAAGAATAATAATGTTGCTTACAAGGCACTACAAGAATTACAAAGAAAAAGTGAAGAAACGGATTGCGTTTATCCTTTTATAGATAGGTTAAGTGATATGCTTGAGAGTGACAATTCTTATATTCGCACACGGGGGCTTACACTACTTGCTTATAATGCAAAATGGGATAAAGAGTATAAAATTGATGAAATCATTGATGAATATTTGAAACACATAACAGATGTTAAACCCATTACAGCGCGACAATGTATTAAATTGTTGCCTATTATTGCAAAATATAAGCCAGAATTGAGGAACGACATACTTTTTGCACTTAATAAGGCAAATATATCTATTTATGACGATAGTATGCAATCATTGGTTTGTAAGGACATTCGGAAAGCGTTGAAGGAAATAGAAAAATTATAAAAACAACAAAACGATATTTGCTAATTTGGAAGTAATATTATGGAAGAATTAAAATCTATTGTGGAGAAGTTTGTTATATCTGGTTGGGATTTAATATCTATTCTCGCACAACAATGGTTAGATGGAAAAGCTCATAAAGATACTTTAATATCAGCAATTAAACAGGCAAACGAAAAATGTGGAAGTAGTGGTTGTGATTTAGACCCACTATATAAAAGAACTTTAGAGATGATTTAACAATACAGGCAATTGTTGTTTAGAGGACTTTCGCCCTCATAATTGTCGGCTCTATCCAACAAAGGACCGGTTGCACCCATTGTAAAAGCTATATCACTGCTTCGGATAGACAATAGTTCCATTCCAATCTTTAGATTAAGGAAGTCCAATATTTGCTGATTAAGCTGAATGATACCATTCTCTGAAATATTTACCCAACAGTATGACCGCCCTTTGTATTTGATAAATTCGCCCTCTGCGGTCTGATAACTTTGTAAAGCCGGATTATCAGTAAGAATGTGTCCTAATTTTGACGGTTCTAACAATTCTTTTCTTGTTACACAAAAGCCGCCAGTGACTTTGCTTCCAGTAAAAAGATAGACTTTTTCCTCTACTGTGGCGTTGTACTCTGTAAGAGCCTGGGCTGGCAGATGGATTGTCAAATCATTTCGTATCAGTGATTTTCCGAAAATAAATTTACCGCCTTTATTCATCTGTGGCATATATCATCAACTCCTTTTCCTAAAAGTGGAAGTCCACTATACCACAAGAAAATTCAAATGTCACTAAGGCTCTCTAAAGTGTGGCAAGCTATTTTTCAGCATAGCGAGAATGATTAGTTGCCGGGATATATTTTTTAGAGAGAGTGCCTGTTGCCTCTAATTGTTTTCGGAAACGTTGTTCTCCGAGTAATAACGGAACGCTTTTACAATATAATCAGAAGCCCCTTTTCCATATTGACTGTCAGTCATGCTTTTTATATAATCGCTTGAATATGTGTCGATAAGAACATTGATATAGAGCTTATCGAGGGATACAATGGATTGTATTTTAGGGGAGGAAACATCTTCTGACAAATTAGTGGTTAGTATGCCATACAGAATATCAGATTGTTTTCCAATTTCTTTCACTTCTTCCATTAGTTGTGTTTCCATGAGTTCAGAGAAATGCTCTAAATTATGTTTCATGGCTTCGGCGTACTTTTCAATACTGCCGAATTGTTGAATGGCGAGTTTAGCTAATTCGGATTCATCATCTTTGATTTTCTGAATAAACATATCAAAATTTTCAATACTTCCCCAGTGTTTGATAACATCATCAGTGCTGTTATTTTTAAAATCTTCTAAAGCGGTGATGTAATCGGACAGGTCAAATTCTTTAAAACTCATATATTGTTCTCCTTTCTCTAAGCGGCTAAGAAGCTGTATAAGTCTGTCTGTCCGATTGCGCTTCAGCAGAAGCAGTTCTTTTTATCTTTTGAAAGCCTTAATTCTATCAAAGTCAGGTTTTGGCAGGATTTCCTTAATCTTTTTCAGCTTAAATCCCAATTCCTTAATAAATAGAAGACATCTTCAATAGACTTGACAAAAATGTATGGGGGGGGGGTATAATTTTATCGGATAAAAAGTATTTTGTTGAAAAGACACGAATGGACGAATGAAGGAAATCTGTTTTCTTGGAAGAAAAAGATATTGGAGGAAAGAGCCTCCAGGGCATATCTAGCCAGAACATGGATTTACTGCGTTTGTCGTATTTTTGTATGAGGAAGGGAGAACAAATGAGAGGCAAACCATTAGTAAAGAAGGTAGCTAGTGTTTTGCTGTGTTTTATGGTAGTGCTTGCATACGCAACTGGATTTCGTGATATTTTTAGAGCCAGTGCAGAGGAGGCTACCGTAAGAGATGGCAAGGCAGAACAACATGCTACAGATGATTCGACTTACGTTGGCAGTTTAGTTGGCGAAAATACTCTGAATGAGGTACAGTCAGGTAGTGACGGACGACTTCCGGATGGCAGTGTGGAGAACCCAGAAAGGGTTGTGATTGCTTCCTGGACGTGGGCAGATAATGACGGATTGCTGACGTACGATAAGAAGACAGAAAAATGGTATCTGGACACTGCGGCAGATGCAGAAACCCCGCTTACAGCAGAATTGCTGGAGGGATGTTTCCCGCAGTCCATCAAGGCAGTACTGGAAGACGGTACAGAAGAGGAATTAGAAATTACCTGGGACTTTAGCCCGTTAGGTGATGGCGTGACAAAAGGCGAACACACTTTGCAGGCTTCTTTACCAGAAGGTTATATATTGGCGGAAGATGCTGAAACGCTGGCTGCGACCATAATGCTGGGCGGCAGCATCATGATGGCAGCAGAAGAAACGCAGGAAGGTCAAGTAACTGCCGGTGGTTTAACCATTACAGGAAAAGGTATTAGTGAGGGAAATGGTGTCACCACTGGTACAGATCCTACATGGGGAGCCTATATTCAGATTGAAACTGATACACCAGTAACAATTTCTGGGACATCAACTACCCATAATATTTGGATTAAGGAAAACACAACAGCAAACATTACGCTGGCTGGTGTGACGATTACAGAGAGTGCAAAGAAAGACTCTCCAATCAACTTACTTCCGGGAAGTACATGTAATTTGACATTGAAAGATGGCGCTACAAATACCCTGACTATTTCCGGTAGTCAGTCAGCTGCAGCACTTCATGTTGCGCAGACTGCAACCCTTCGTGTCAATGGAAATGGCACGCTGAACGCTACTGGCGGACCAAATTCTGCTGGAATAGGTGGTGGACATTCAGAAATTGCGGGAACTATGATTTTCAATAGTGGAGTGGTTAATGCTCGCGCGTGGACAAGTGGCACCGGAGGAACCTGTGCAGGTGCAGGGATTGGTGCCGGTGTTGTTGGTGGTTCCACACATATTGAACTAAATGGTGGAGACATTAACGCTTGGGGAGCCTATCATGCCGCGGGAATTGGCGCAGGATATGGCAATTTAGATGTCGTACCTTATAGTGAGGGTAATTCTCAGCATGGCGCAGTGAAAGGCGCAAATCGTCACAAATTTTATAGAAAATGTGGCGATATAACCATTACCAATGGATTTATCAAATCTACAGGTGGCACACATGGCGGCGCATTTGGAGCGGCCTGTGTTACAACTGCGCAGGGCTGTGTCATCAGGGTTACAGGCGGAACCTTGATTGGAAAGGCAACCTCAGCAGATATGTATGCAATTGATGGTAACGGAGGGAAAATCTACATAACCGGAGGTTCCGTTCACCCGGATGGAGGCAAGGGATTCCGTATGGAGAATGGCGTTAACTATGCATATGACGCAGAGGGAGGTCATGTATTTATGACTACAATCGATCTTTCTGCAGATCTTGCTGGCAATCTTAATGCGATTATAGACCGTAGTGGTGGGGAAGTAACCATTGGCGGTAAACCGTACAACTATGGCCCTCCATATTGTATGGATAATGGAAAACTTTATTTATGGGTACCGGAATCAGCCAAAGGAGAAAGACTTTCTATCAAGTTCTCTTACTGGGATAAAGATGGGAAGTTACAAGGATTAGACCCTTTATTTGTTGAAGAAGCTGATGGAAATGGTTCTTCTCTATTAAAGAGATATGTTGAGTTCGAAATACCAGTAGATTATATAAAGGACCTCAATAAATTCTACGATGGACTTAATTTTGAGAACTTCGATTTTACAAAGAATGGAGGAATCAAGGCGTCAGACGATAGAATCTTAGACGAGAATGATGATATCACCGTTATGACGCAGAGATATGATAAAGAGAATGGCACGCCGATTGAAAAAGAAGTATCATCTGACAAGATGCCGGCAGATGCGGGCATATATAAGTTCACTTTGATTTCCAAACAGTACGCAAAACCAGGAAGTGCTTTCGAGACGTCTTATTGGGGACATCAAGCTACAAGCTGGGCAACAATCAAGAGAATCCCATCAAAGATTGACGGAGCAGAGTATTCCATTGAGACGGAAGAAAAAGACGGTGAAAAGGTTGTAAAATCGATGACCTTTAAAGCGAATATAAAACAGGGAGATAAATATAGAAAGACGACCTGTAAAGCGCCAGATGGAGAAATGCAGTTCTATGTAAATGGTGTAAAAGTAGGCGCACCGATTAAGAATCAAGTATCCAAAGCAACGTCGGGGGATATAGTAAAGAATACTGTGTTGACAGAGGACGGCGGATATGCGTATAGGGAAGTAGAACTTGTAGTTGACTTTAGTGGAACAAAGTATCCCGCCATTCCTAATTTAGATTCCGGAAAAATTGACGTAGAGGTGAAATACACTGGTGGATATAACTACGAAGAATCCAGCGCTGTAGCAAAGATACAAAAGGATAAACCGGACAACTTCCCATTTGTCAATCCACCGATTCCGATGATTCCAAATGGAGAGGTGGATCCGGATGATCCAGACAGTGAGCCGGATGGAAAGAAGCTGTTTCCAGACGAGATTGAGCGAATTGAAGATGGTACTGATCTTTTACGACTGCATGGTAAAGTGAATGATAGTATCTCTCGGAAGACAGAAAAAGATAAAACAGTTGCCTTGGACGAATTGGAAGCATTATTCGAGAAAAGATATGTATTCGTTGGCTTGGATGGACGTCTGCTGGAAGTGGATCGTTCTGAAATTTCTATCGTCGATCGAGATGGAAACCCGGTTACAGAAATCGATTTATCAAATCCAGGGAAATATATTGTAACCCAGACGGTAACCGATAAACAGGGAAATAAGACCACCATCAATTTGACCTATAATGTACGGAAACCGAGCTTGATTGATCCAGATTTGAACAAGGACACCAACGATGACGGGATTCCAGATATCAACATTGATACCGACGATGACGGATTGCCAGATATTAACATCGATACCGACGGAGATGATAAACCAGATATCAACATCGACACCGATGGAGACGGAAAGCCGGATGTAGATATCGATACGGATGGAGACGGAAAGCCAGACATCAACATCGATACAGATGATGATGGAAAACCAGATATCGACATTGATACCGACGGAGATGGAAAACCAGATATCAACATCGACACCGATGGAGATGGAAAACCAGACATTAACATTGATACCAATGACGATGGAAAACCGGATGTAGATATCGATACCGACGGAGATGGAAAACCAGATATCAATATCGATACCGATGGAGACGGCAAACCAGATATCGACATCGACACCAACGGGGACGGAAAGCCAGACATCAACATCGACACCAATGGAGATGGAAAGCCGGATATCAATATTGATACCAATGGGGACGGCAAACCAGATATCGACATTGACACCAATGGAGATGGAAAGCCGGACATCAACATTGATACCAATGGAGATGGAAAGCCAGACATTAACATCGACACTAATGGAGATGGCAAACCGGACATTAACATTGATACCGATGGAGATGGAATTCCAGACATTAACATTGATACGGACGGAGATGGGATTCCGGATCTCAACGTGGATATCGATGGAGATGGAATTCCAGATATTAACATCGATACCGATGGAGATGGCAAACCGGACAAGAATATCAAAACACCGGAAGAAGTTGAGGACATCCTCAATGAAAATCAAGAATCGGATGAACTGCCGTGGTGGATTCCAAGAACAGGCGATGCAGCGAATATGCTGGCATGGCTTGCGGTGCTGGTAGCGGCGGCAATTGGGCTGGGCGGTACAGCATATGCAGTGAAAAAGAAATATAGATAATCCATTTTTTATGATTTGGGCAGGTATCGTGATACCTGCCCTTTTAAGATGACAATTTTGAAAAAATCTATTATGCGTATACGAAACACGATCGTTATGAAAATACTAGCGGGGGAAAGATGCTTTGGACAAAGCCGGAATTCAAGTGATTTCTTGTGACAGGCGGGACGATATCGACATTACAGAGGGGATACAATGCTTGAAAATATACCATCTGAATCGACGGTGACTGAATTGCTCGGACAATCCTTGTTTGAAGTCTGGCAAAAGTTATGTACGGCGATTGACGAAAAATACGAAATGAAGTTAGACAGAGGTTTTTCCTGTTTTTAAAATATAAAAAGGAGTTACGTCATAAAAGATATGAATGGCAAGAAGATTTTTATAAATGTAGCAGATACTTTTTGTTAAACCGTGACAAAAATAAAAAAACAAGTTATACTAATTTTGAAAAAGCAAATTTGATGTATTTATTTATAGCGCATAATATAAGAAAACGGAGAGTCTTAATTCGAATAGCTATTCGCCCTTTGCATTAGATTACATTTTTATTTATCATTCTGGGGGATTTTGTTTTGAAAGGGGATTGGTTGAACTCATGAATGAAGTTGAGGCTGCGTGTAAAGAGTATAAACGTCAATTTAAGAGGTGAAGTGTTTGTGTGTAATCAAGAAGAGAAATCAGTATTATGTAAACACCTAATTGATGATGAAATTGAAGAATTAAAAAGAGAATCATTAACTTCGCTTGGACGAGCTGCAGAATATAATGAAAAAAGCAATTTTCTTAAAGAACAAAGTGATGCATTTTCAGATTGACTTTTTTCATGGAAAGTCCTTTATTGAGCCTCAATCTAAAATTTATTATGAGATAAGGAATACGGGAGTTTTGCTGTATGAAAAATAGAAATGTTATGCAGAAACAAGACATCTATGCCTATTTAAAAACGAAGAATATCCGGCATGAGATTATAGAGCACAAGGCGGTGTATAATATGGAAGAGGCTTCCAAACTACAATTGCCTTATCCGGAAGCCGATGGAAAGAATTTGTTTATTCGAGACGACAAGAAAAGAAATTACTATTTGCTCACCGTGAAGGGTGATAAAAAAGTAAACCTGAAAGCGTTTAGAGAAAAGAATCATACCCGTGCCTTGAGCTTTGCGCCGGAGCATGATTTGATGGATATGCTGGGAGTAACTGCGGGTGCTGTAACGCCCTTTGGCTTGCTGAACGATAGTGAGCGAAAGGTGCAGTTTTGTATTGATAAAGATTTTTTTGGCGGTTCCCATATGATTGGGGTGCATCCCAATGACAATACAGCAACTGTATACCTCAAGGTGGAGGACTTGATTTGCATTATAGAAGAACATGGAAATCAGATATATGTCGTAGAGTTTTAAAAAGGAGAAACCTATTGGTCATTGCACAGGATGCGCAGGCGAATCCTGTTGGATTCATGGGAGTGGAAAACCGGAAACTGGAAATGCTGTTTATCGTGCCGCAGGCGGTTGGCTTCTATACCCACATGGGATTTCGGCTTGCTCGGCGGACGGAAATCGATGAGCAGGGGCATCCGTATCCGATTTTGTATATGAAATTGGATGCATAAAGTAGCGTGCAGGAGATTTTTGATTCTGTACTATAAAGCAGATGCTGATTTTCTGTATTGCGCACTGAACTTTTGTGAAGTATAATAATGCCATATGCATGGAAAGGAGGGGAAGTGCTTGAAAGTGGAATCTTTGACAGGTTATTTGATGTCAGAAGACAGAAAAATCGCTGAGATTGAGAATGGGAAAATCCTTAAGTTTGACAGCGCTTTGCTGCCGCTGTATTTAGAGAGAACAGAGGACATAGCGGGATGGCTGGCAGGTCGTGCCATTGATACGCATCGGGTAAATTCCCGTCTGCTGAAAAAAGTGTTTCGTCTGCATACCGCTGATGATGCGGAAACTGCCTTGTCCGTCAATGGTGCAACCATTACAGATACTTACTGGATTTGCTCTGCGAATCATCTGGTGCATTACGCAGATGTTTGCTTTAAAGAAAATGATTTTGATGGTCTTGCCCTTTATGGTGACCCTGACAGCTTTTCACAGAGACCTTCCAGAACACCGGAGTTGACCAACATTGGGAGTTATGAAAAATGCTGGCGTCGAAAGGATGGCGCCTGGTGGATGTATAAGGCGGGAACACCTTGGGAGTATTTTTCGGAGTTGTTCATTTGCAGACTGGGTCTTGAGATGGGGTTTTCTATGGCATGGTATGAGATGGAAGAAGGTTATATCAGAACCAAAGATTTTACAGGCGGTGCCAAAATGAATTTTGAAACGGCAGATGGTGTGATGGGCGAAGAGGACGATTATGCCCGGAGCTATAAAAAGTTATGCGCGCTAAATCCTGCTTTGGGGTCTGATTATTTGAAAATTCTCTGGATGGATACCCTTTGCTTTAACATGGATCGACATACGAAAAATTTTGGACTGCTGCGAGATAGGACGAGTGGCAGGATTTTAAAAATGGCGCCGAACTATGATAATAATATTGCACTGGTTTCCAGAGGTTACAGCCGTGATATCAGCCGCGGTGCAGATGGATTGATTCGATTTTTTCGCGAGTTTATACAAGAACAGCCGGAAGCAAAAGATGTGCTTTGTAAATTAATCGCCTCCAGCGAAATTCCACTTGTTACAGAGGAAATGCTTTTGAGTGTTCTTGCGGAAACAGATGCCGAGCTTCCCGGCGCAGGCGTGGATCTGGATTATATAAAACAATTTGTGGAAAACGGGCAGAAGCAGCTGCTTGCAATATTAGATTTATAAAACATTGCTGGAACTTTCGCTATACCTTTTCTGATGGGAACAGATCCCCTTGTACTATAGGTGCAAATACGTTACAATAAAACACACTACAGGAGGAAAGAACATGAAACCGGTTATCAGCAAATCTGCCCATATTGCGAAAGAAAGTATTTTGATTGGAGATGTGCATGTAGGCAATGAGGCAACGGTGCTGTATTATGCTGTTTTACGGGGAGATAATGGGCGTATCAGTGTTGGAGAACGGACCAACATTCAGGAGCACTGTGTGCTGCACACTGACCCTGGACATCAGGTTCTGATTGGAAATAACGTAACAGTAGGTCACGGCTGTATTCTTCACGGCTGTCAGATTGACGATGAAACGATGATTGGCATGGGCTCCATCGTTATGAATGGTGCGAAGATTGGAAAGCACTGTCTGATTGGCGCGGGCAGCCTGGTCACAGAAAACACAGTAATTCCGGATGGATTTCTTGCTCTTGGCAGACCGGCAAAACCTATAAGACCGCTGAATCAGGATCAGCTGGCGATGCTAAAAGAGAGTGCTGCTGAGTATGTGGAAACGGGGCGGAAGCTACTGGATTAAAATAACTATTTTCATTTTAGATGATATGAGTACAAACGGGCATTTTTATGGTAATATATATATGCAAAGATAAAAACACAAACGCAGAAATTTTATTGCAAGATTCCTGCAGAACCGGTAGGTAGTCCGGTCGCACCGATTTGGTGTAAGTAACCCTCCCTCCTTAGGGTCGTCCGTTCTTTGTGCATTACAATTATTTTAAGGAGGAATTGTCATGGACAAGGTATCGGGAAAGCTGACCGTATTTTTTGAAGAACCTTTTTGGGTAGGCGTCTTTGAGCGTGTAGAAAAGGGAAAACTATCAGTGTGCAGGGTGGTTTTCGGTGCAGAGCCGAAAAGCTACGATGTATATGATTTTGTTTTAAAGAACTACAATCAGTTGCGATTCAGTCCGGCTGTGGAGGCGGCCTTTCAGAAGGCCAGTATCAATCCGAAGCGCGCCCAGCGCCAGATTCACAGGCAGGTGCAAAACCAAGGTATTGGAACCAAATCTCAGCAGGCGTTGAAACTGCAGCAGGAACAGATGAAAACGGAGCGCAAGGCAGAAAGCCGAAAGAGGAAAATGGTCGAGAAGAAGCGCCAGTTTGCGTTGAAACAGCAAAAAAAGAAAGAAAAGCATAGGGGCAGATAGCTGCCTCTATGTTTTTTATCTTAAGTATGATAAACTATAAACGAAAAATAAAGTGGAGGATTGCGATGGAACTTGGAATTACTATCCCGCTGCAGCGTTTTTTGAAACGAAAACAGCCAGCCTACGGTGGAATGACTGACCTTTTTTTCTGCTGGGATTTGCACAATGTCACTTACCAGGGCAGAGATGTCCTTTTAGTTGTAAATGCGTCTAATCGATTTACCTGTGTCACAGCGAACTTGTGCGCAGCAGATTGGACAAACCTGGAGGAAATGGTGCAAAAAACCATAACCGAAGGATTACTGGCAGAGGGATACAGCTGGGAACAGGTGTATTGCTATCTGCAAGCAGCAGGCGAGGTATGGATTACAAAGACTCATGGGCGCAGACCGGTTGCTGCATTGAATCGCGCAGTGGAGCGGCTTAGCTGGATGGCAGAGCCGATGTCAGAAGAGCGACAGTTTCAAGAAGTCCACAGTAGATGGGTCAATGAAGAACTTTGCAAAACCGCAGGTTTTGTACAGCGAGGAAAACCCAAAGACTTTTTTTCTGCTGAGCTGGAACAGATATTATAAAGAAATCTTATCATTTCTCAGGAACACCTAGATATATTTGCTGTGCTGCAGATTCTCGTAAGCCTTGAGAAGAAGAAAAAAATAGTATATAATGAACACAACTTTTCAACGGAAGAAATAATTTTAAACTGAGAGGAGAAGCAAATGGGAACAGAGACGATTAAGACGGAGAGGTTGACACTTAGAAAATTTTACATAGACGATGCGAAGGCGATGTACTGCAATTGGGCGTCTGACTGCGAAGTAACCAGGTTCTTAACATGGCCTGCCCATGATAATATAGAAGTAACCAGGACAGTGCTGAAGGATTGGGAACAGCAGTATGCTGATGAAAATTTTTATAACTGGGCTATTGTGCTAGATGAGGTTGGCGAACCAATCGGCAGTATTGGCATGGCTGCAGCGGATTCGGACACTCGTATGATTGCCATTGGATACTGTATTGGAAAAAAATATTGGCATCAGGGTATTGCGTCGGAGGCACTGCAGGCTGTCATCGATTTTCTGTTTCAGAAAACTAATTATAATCGGATTGAAGCCAGACACGATGTATTCAATCCCCATTCCGGTATGGTGATGAAAAAATGCGGTATGCAGTACGAGGGGACTTTGCGCGAAGTAGCGAGGGATAATACAGGGCTTTCAGACTGCCGATATTACTCCATTCTCAGAAAGGATTACGAAGCAAAAGCAGAAACCGGGCAGATTGCCTTTGAAGAAACGGAGAAAACCGATGTGATTGCGTCCTTTGAAGGAAAGCTGCGGGAGAAGACGGTTGGATACGCTCGTATTGCCCACTATGATGGAAGAGCAACGGAGCTTTGCGGCATTTGGCTGACCGATGAGGGAAAAGAGCTTTTGGAAATTACCGCTTTTGCGGAAGGCTTCTTCACGTTTTTAAAAGAACGTGGATATGAGGAGTTGTATCTGGAAAATGAGGATATGGATTTTGGCGATAGGTTTGGATTTACGTTGGAGTCGCGGGACGCTTCAGGCTGGTATCCGAAGTATGAGTTCCGGAGAAAACTAGTGTAGCCTTAAAAATAATTGCGACAAAATCAAAGCAAACATGACACACTGCTGTCGTGTTTGCTTTGCTATTATGAGGATACTATACAAAAGAGGAGATTTTATTTATGAAAATCGACCGGCTAATCGGCATTTTATCTGTGCTTTTGCGATGTGAACAGGTTACAGCGCCAGAACTTGCAGAACGCTTTGAAGTGTCCAGAAGAACCATCAACAGAGATATCGAAGCCCTCTGCAAGGCGGGGATTCCTATTGCGACCAGTCAGGGAAGCGGCGGAGGCATTTCTATTATGGATGGCTACAAAATTGACAGAACACTGCTTACGACAAAGGATATGCAGATGATTTTAGCAGGTCTGCGGAGCCTTGACAGTGTTAGCGGAAGCAGTTATTATGAGCAGCTGATGGAAAAGTTAAAGCCTGGCGCGTCGAGCTTTACCTGCGGCAGCGATTTTATGCTGATTGATTTGTCTTCTTGGTACAAAGAGACTCTGGCGCCGAAGATTCAGTTGATGCAGGAGGCGATTTCGGAGAAAAGGAAGCTGACATTTCGGTATTATTCGCCGAAAGGAGAAGAAATGCGAACGGTGGAGCCGTATTACCTGGTATTTCACTGGTCCAGCTGGTATCTGTGGGCGTGGTGCGAAAAGAGACAGGATTTTCGTCTGTTTAAGCTCAATCGGATGACCTACGTGGAAAAGGTGGGGGAATGCTTTGCTGGGCGTGATGTACCTTTTCCGGAACTTTCTAACGAGAAAATTTTTCCGGGAGAAATCAAGGTAAAAGCACTCTTTGAAGCCGGGGCAAAATGGCGATTGATTGAGGAGTTTGGAGTGGACTCTTTTCGAGAGCAGGAAGATGGAAGGCTGCTTTTTTGTGCGGACTATACCGACAAGGAAAATCTGCTGACATGGTTGCTTACTTTCGGAGCGCAGGCGGAACTTTTGCAGCCGGAAGAACTACGAGAAGAATTGCGCCAGATAATCCAAAAAATGGAGGAAAAATACAATGGAGTACATCAAACTGACTGAAGAAAATCTGGAAAAAGAGCACATTTGCTGTGCCATATCATCGAATAGAGACCCGCAGGTGACCAGCAAGAAAGGCTGGCTGAAAGAACGGTTTGCAGATGGTTTAGTGTTTCTGAGGGCTGATACCAGGGGAAAGTGCTTTATCGAGTATATCCCTGCGGAAAAGGCGTGGCTGCCTATTGAGGCTGAAAATTACATGCACATTAACTGCTTCTGGGTGTCGGGTGCAAGCAAGGGGCACGGCTATTCCAGCGAACTTCTGCGCACCTGTATTGCAGACGCAAAAGCACAGGGTAAATCGGGTCTTTCAATCATTTCATCTGAAAAAAAGAAAGGTTTTCTGTCTGATCCAAAGTATCTGCAGCATAAAGGCTTTCTGCTTGCTGATACGGCGGAACCGTATTTTACGCTGCTGTATCTGCCGTTTTCGGCGGACGCGGCAAAACCCGTATTTCGTCCCAATGCGAAGCAACCGGCGCTGAAAGAGGAGGGCTTTACGCTGTATTACACCAGCGGCTGTCCTTTCACCGCAAAATATGTGCCGGTGATTGAAAACCTGGCAGAGGCAAAGGGTATCGCTTTTGAGAAGAGAAAAATCGAAACCTGTGAGCAGGCGCAGAATGCGCCCATGGCATGGACCAATTACGGACTGTTTTATAATGGAACTTATATCACCCATGAAATTCTTTCAGAAAAAAAGTTTGAACGTCTCTGTGAAACTTTGCTTTGACGAAATCGGGTAAGAAAGGAGTAAAAGGATGGCATCTCATTTAGAATTCGTAGAATATGTGGCAGGACAGCTTTCGGAAGCGGGAGAAATCACATACCGGAAAATGTTCGGCGAGTACGGCATGTATCTGGACGGTAAAATTTTTGCGGTCATTTGCGATGACCAGCTGTTCATCAAGGTAACTGAGGCAGGGCGCAGGCTCGCACCCCAGCTGACCCTTGCGCCGCCTTATGAAAGTGCGAAGGATTATTTTCTTTTTGAAGATATCGACAATCGGGAATTTCTAGTCAGCTTTGTGAAAACAACGTGGGCGGATCTGCCTATGCCGAAACCGAAGAAAAAGAAGGTGAAGTAACAATGGCGTTTGATTATAAAAAGGAATACAAAGAGTTTTATCAACCGGGGAAGAAGCCGTCTTTGGTGGAAGTGCCCAAGATGCGTTATATTGCAGTTAGGGGAGAGGGAGACCCCAATGAAGAGGGAGGCGCGTACAAAGAAGCTATCGGATTACTATATGCCATTGCTTTTACGATTAAGATGAGCAAATTGGGCAGCCATCGCATTGAGGGCTATTTTGACTATGTAGTGCCTCCGCTGGAAGGATTTTGGTGGCAGGAAGGCGTGCAGGGCGTCGATTTCAGCAGGAAAGAAGATTTTCAGTGGATTTCAGCCATTCGGCTGCCGGATTTTGTGACCAGAGAAGAATTCGACTGGGCGATCTCGGAAGCAACAGCAAAGAAGAAACGGGATTTCTCCAAAGTGGAATATCTGACGATGGAGGAAGGACTTTGTGTTCAGTGCATGCACGTGGGGGCTTATGATGACGAGCCGCAAACGGTGGCGCTGATGGAGGCATACGTGGCAGAGCAGGGTTTTGTGACAGACTTTACAGAAAACCGGCGGCACCACGAAATTTATCTGTCCGATCCAAGAAGAGTCGCCGCACAGCGGTGCAAAACTGTGATTCGGCATCCTGTGAAGAAAGCTTGCGCAGCGGAGGAAAATAGAGTATGATAAGAAAAAACAAGGAGGCGCTACAACATGGGGAAAGTGAGTTTTTGTACCTGCAATGACTATGATTGTCCTTTTAACCCGGTCAATCATAATGAAGGATGCACGCCTTGTATTGCGAAGAATCTGAAAGAAAGAGAAATTCCTAGCTGCTTTTTTAATGCACAGGATCCGGATCGAGAGACTGATCGGGGCAGCTATAAATGGGAGGATTTTGCAAGAGTGGTAGCAGAGTCTTCTGGCGAGGACGGCAAGCAAGTGAACATGTAAAATGGATAGACTGAAAGCAGAGGCTTTCGGTCTATTTTTTTCTTTGTCCGCATATTCTGGTAGGAAGTACAAAGGGGGATTCGCGTTGAAAGAAAAAATTAGTATCATCCGGGTTATGAAGTATGCTGGAGCCTATATCGCCTTTGAAATCGGCTCTGGTTTTGCAACGGGACAGGAAATTTTACAGTTTTATACATCTTATGGAACTATGGGAATCGCTGGAGCCATTGTCAGTATGATTCTTTTTTCCTGGGCAGGTGGCAGCCTGATGAAGATTGGACATCGGGTAGGTGAAAAAGCTGCAGAAAAGCCATACCAGCTTTTTTGCGGAAAAATACTGGGAACTTTCTATGAATATTTTGTTCTGTTTTATTTATTTGCAGTCCTTGCTGTGATGATTTCCGGTGCAGGAGCGTCGCTTTCGGAGTATTGCGGGGTCAGTTACTATGTAGGGGGACTGATTATGGCGCTTCTGGTCTTTGGCGCTTTTGCTTTTGGACTTGATAAACTCATTGATATTGTAGGGCTTATGGGACCGCTTATCATTGGTTTTTCTGTGTTTATTGCAATCTGCACGATTACAGCGAACTTTGGTGATCTGATGGCGGGAAATGTAGATGTGGAATTTTTACAGAATGCACGCCCTGCACAGAACTGGTGGTTTAGCGGCATTTTGTATGTTGCCTATAATACAGTCAGTTCAGTTGCATTTCTGATGGCGCTGGGAAGGGATGCGAAATCTGAAAGAGAGGCAGCGGCTGGCGGCATTGCGGGTGGCGTACTGCTGATGATTACGGTGATCTTCATGAATTTGGCATTGACCTCACGGCTGGATTTGGCAGAAAGCAGTATCGTGCCTTCTCTGAAACTGGCAGAAAACGTATCATCTGCAGCGGGAACGGTGTTTGTCTGTATTATGATCTGCGGCATCTTCTCTACAGCAGCGCCGGTGCTCTGGTCCATCTGCAATGGTCTTGCAAGACCGAAGAGTAAAGCGTCTCTGATTATTGCTTTTCTGGTCAGCGCTGACAGTTTTATCCTGGGGCAGCTGCCTTTTGACAAACTGGTAGCATTTATTTATCCTTTTACGGGATATCTGGGCATTATACTGCTGTTCTGTGTGTTTCGGTGGCAAATTGGACATAGGAAGAACACTGTGCAAAGAAATTAATTTTTTCATGAAAAAAGCTCTTGCCAGAAAGGGGAGAGGCAAGAGCTTTCCTATTGCATACTTCAATTCTGAAAGAATAGGAGGGAGTATGCAGAAGGGATGGAAGAATTTAGTTTGTTTCGTTTAGTTGGAAGCGATTATAATGGGCAGACAGCAAATCCTTTGCGGTGCTGTAATCGCCGCTGATGATAGCGCTCAGAATCTGCTGGTGTTCCATGACAGTGTGATTTCTGCTTCTGTCAATATGCCAGTGATTATAGAGTACAATCATGTAAAATAAATCTTCGATTTGACCGTACTGCCGTGTGATATAAGGATTGTCACAGCAGGTGATGAAAGCGGACTCGAAACTGATGGAATAACGAACGTATTCCTGCATATTGTCTACCTCCAGATGGTCAATCTGTGCTTTCAATGTTTTCTGTAAAAGTTCTACAAGCTGATCCATTCTGCCGGTCTGCTGGCAGATCTCAAAGGCGCCAAGAAGCATGCTCAAAATTGCCTGTGCAATCTGTGCAAGTCTTCGCTCGGAAAATTTAATGACGCTGGGTCCGGAATTGGGATAAATGTCGATGATACCGTCGCGATTCAGCATGGAAAGTGCTTCTCTCACTGGAGAATTACTGACATTCAGTTCTTTGGAAAGGGCTGTAATGCTTAGGCGGCTTCCGGGTTCGTATTTTCCTTCAATGATATTTTTCTTGATGATGTCGTAAATCTGATCCCGTATAGGGGCTTTCTTAATCGGCTTGTTCATAGTCTGGTATTCCTTTGTCTAGTCTTCATATCGATAGGCATATTTTAAGGGATTTTCGCCATAATGTCAATAGTTTTCTGATTTCTTTGAAAAGGGTTTGACGAAAAATAATGAATGATTGATAATGCCTTATTTTTACGGGAAAAATATGGTGAAAATGCGGGAAACGTGTAATTATATGCACCTTTATCATTGGAAAAATCGGATTTATGGAAAAAATAGAGCATTCACGGTTTATTGTATACAATAATTACAAATAAATAAAAAATAGATATAAAAATTGTTTGCGTATACATAAAGCAGAAAAAATTGAAAAAAATATAGGTTGATTTGGTGAAATCAATTGACAACGGAAATTTCCGGTTCTAAAATGTGGTTAAGAAGTTAATCATGTAAGAGATTACTTGGTAGATAGAAGAAGGAGGATTCACCCTTATGAAAAAATTATTAACAGGCGATGAAGCTATTGCAAGAGGGGCTTATGAGGCTGGCGTAACACACGCATCTGCATATCCTGGAACGCCTAGTACAGAAATTTTGGAAAATGTTGCTAAATATAAGGAGATTTACGCTGAATGGGCACCGAACGAAAAGGTAGCCATGGAATCCGCAGCAGGGGCATCAATGGCTGGGGCAAGAAGCATGGCTTCCATGAAGCACGTAGGTGTAAACGTAGCTGCTGACCCGATGATGACCTTTGCCACCATGAGAGTAAACGGCGGTTCCGTACTGGTAACAGCTGATGAGCCGGGCATGTTCTCCTCTCAGAATGAACAGGACAACAGAAACTTTGCTAAGATGGCAAAGATGCCGATGTTTGAGCCTGCAGACTCTCAGGAATGCCTTGACATGATGAAGGAAGCTTATGAAGTTTCCGAAACCTATGGCGCATTGGTGCTGATGAGAATGGTTACTCGTGTATGTCACTCTAAATCGCTGGTAGAAGTTGGCGAAAGAGTAGAAGTTGCCAACAGACCTTGGGAAAAGGATCTGGCAAGATTCGTCTGCGTGCCTGCTAACGCAAGAGTCAACAGAGTAAACATGGAAGAAAGAACCAAGAAGTTGGAGGCGTACTCCGAACAGTCCAAGTTCAACTTTGCTGAGATGAACGGAACCAAAATCGGTGTTATCGCATCCGGTCCTTCCTATTACTATGCGAAGGAAGTATTCGGAGAAGATGCTTCTTATCTGAAATTAGGCTTCACATTCCCGCTGCCGACAGAGATGATCAAAGAGTTCTGCAGCAAGGTAGAAACGATTTATATCGTAGAAGAAGACGATCCATATATCGAAGAATTTGTACAGCGTCTCGGATTTGCATGCCACGGCAAGGACACATTCCCTGCATACGGTGAAATGACTTCCGACGTGCTGAGAAAAGCGCTTTACGGTGAAGAACTGCCGCAGATTTCTTATGACAAAGAAAAAGTCATCAAGCGTCCGCCGACACTTTGTGCAGGATGTCCGCACAGAGGACTGTTCTATAGACTGGGCAAGAGAAAAGATGTGATGATTACTGGCGACATCGGCTGCTATACTTTGGCATACGGCGCGCCTTATAATGCAATGGACGCTGCGATCTGTATGGGCGCATCTATTTCTATGGGGCACGGCGCGCAGAAAACCTTCAACAGAGAAGGCATTAAGAGAAAGGTTGTTACCGTACTGGGTGACTCTACATTCTTCCATACCGGCGTAAACTCCCTGATGAACACCGTTTACAACAACAGCAATACCATCAACGTAATTCTCGATAACAGAATTACCGGTATGACGGGTCATCAGCAGAATCCGGGTACTGGCTACACCGTAAAAGGTGAAGAAGCTAACATGATCAACATGGAAGCGTTGGTTAAAGCCATCGGTATCAAGCATGTAAAAGTAATCGATCCGAACGACCTGAAAGCAGTTGACGCCGCCTTTGATGAATTTTGGGATCTGGATGAACCATCTGTTATCATCACAAGATGGCCGTGCGTGCTGAAGAAATTCTCTCAGGCTGATCTGGAAGAATTCCCGGGTCTGTTCCAGACAAAGGATGTTGTAGATCCTGACAAGTGTATCGGATGTAAGGCATGTCAGAAGACTGGATGTCCTGCACTGATCTTTGACAAAGATACTAAGAAAGTACATATCAATAGAGCTGACTGTGTAGGCTGCGACGTTTGCGCACAGGTTTGCCCGGTAGATGCCATCGTAAAGGAGGAGAAATAAAATGACAAAGAATATTTTATTATCAGGTGTCGGCGGACAGGGCACCATCACTGCTGCAAAGATGCTGACCTTCGGTCTGATGGAAGCAGGCTACGACGTAAAGATGAGTGAAATTCACGGCATGAGCCAGAGAGGTGGCGACGTGGTTTCTCAGGTTAGATACAGCAAAGAGAAAGTATTCTCTCCTGTCATCGAAAAGGGTACTGCAGATATCATCGTTTCCTTTGAAGAAATGGAAGCGCTGAGAACTCTGGATTATCTGAAACCAGATGGCGCAGTGGTTGTCAATACAGAGAGAATTCCTTCCATGACCGTACTGACCGGCGTAGAAGAATATGCAAACGATGTCATTGAAGAAATTGAAAAGGCAGCAGACCGCGTACATACCATGGACGCATCCAAAATGGCTGCGGACCTGGGCAACGTAAAAGCGGCTAACGTCATTCTTCTAGGCGCCCTTGTAAAATTGATGGGGCTTGACGATATCGACTGGGAAGATATCATCAGAAAGAATGTAAAAGAAAAGTTCATCGATCTGAACCTGAAAGCATTCAAAGTAGGCGCAGACGCTGTAAAATAACTATAAAATTTAAAAGACAGGAATCTCTTGCATGAAAGGGATTCCTGTTTTTCTGTTTTTGGTACTACGGATTTTTTTATTAAGTAGGAAAAATAGGTAGAGAAGCTGATGATTGACAATATGTAAAAAACTATCTAAAAAGTAAGGAAATGAGACAGTTCTTTTGAAGTAAAAGTGATATTGGAGCGAAAAAGAATCCAAGACAAATGCCAGGATGAAGTTTAATCTGATTTAATGATTGGTATGCAGTATTTCATGCTGTTGAGAAACCGGTGCGCCATAATCTCAGGATTTTTTTGTATATATGGCGTTCATCTCCTGGAAAACGCCATATTTTAAGCGTTTTTTTGTATACATGGCGCCAGCCATCCGCCAACCGCCATATTTTAGCTTGATTTTCTCAAATACTGGCACGAGCCTGCCGCCCGATACTTGCTTTTTTGATATTTTACTGTAGGATACCAAAGTTTTTCCGACTATCTGTCTGCATTTCTTTCTGCAGCCGCCATTTTTTCTTAAAAAGCTTTTGTATCTGGCACTTTCTCAAAGGTCCGCGCCATGTATACAGAAATCAAGCTAAAATATGGCGCGGGGTAAATCATCGGCATATCTTGATTCTCTTTCTGCCAGGTTTGCTCCCGTACATGAACTTGCCGGACTAGCTGCTTGTAGCGGGCGCTGGCCTAAAGCCGAAAAGAAGCTGTCTCATTTTATTTTGAGACAGCTTCTTTCAACCTTATGCAAGAAGGGGTTGTTATTTTTTCTTCGAGACAGCGATGCTGATCAGACCGCATATTGCCATCAGGTAAGGATAGAACAGATACGGAATAATATCAAAGGAGGTTAGTCCTGTCAGTGTTGCAGCAGACAGCAGCTGGGCGCCGTAAGGAATAATCCCCTGAAATACGGAGGCAAACATATCCAGAAGGGAAGCGCTTCGTTCCGGTGAAATGCCGTAGTCGTCGCTGATTTCTTTTGCGATTGGGCCCGCAATTACGATAGCCACGGTGTTGTTGGCGGTCGCTGCGTCAACAACAGAAATCAGAGCAGCAATACCAACTTCCGCGCCTTTATATGTATGAATACGGCTATGGATTTTTTCGAGAATAAAAGCGAATCCTCCGTTTTCTTTGACCAGTGCGCTGATGGCAGCAACCAGCATGGAAATTACAGTGATATCATACATACCGGTGACGCCGCTGCCGATAGAAGTGAATACTTCAGATACGACAAGGGAGCCGGTGAAAAGACCAACGAGAATGGAAAGTACGGTGCCGCTGATTAAAACAACAAACACGTTGATTCCGATTACGGCAGTCACTAATACAAAGATATACGGCATAACCTGCCAGATATTATAATTGAGCTCTGCCTCTAATGTAAAAGAAGCGCCGCGAGTCAGGCAGAACAGTATGACAACGGTGATAATTGCTGCTGGAAGTACAATCAGAAAGTTCTTTCTGAATTTATCTTTCATCTCACAGCCCTGGGTTCTTACCGCTGCGATGGTGGTATCTGAAATCATGGACAGATTGTCGCCGAACATAGCACCGGACACAACTGCACCGATACAGATTGGCAGCGCAAAGCCGGTCTTGTCCGCAATGCCTACAGCGATTGGTGCAAGGGCTGCGATGGTACCCATGGAAGTACCCATGGAAATTGAGATAAAGCAGCCGATGACAAACAGACCGATTACTGCAACGCTTGGCGGCATCAGGGAAAGCCCCAGATTGACGGTACTGTCGACTCCCCCTGCTGCAGATACTGCTCCTGAAAAAGCGCCTGCGGCAAGATATATCAAGCACATTGTGATGATATTATCTTCCCCGATTCCAATAGCAGCAATGTGCAGCTTTTCGGTAAAGGTTTTGCCCTTTGTCTGGACAAATGCTACGATAAGCGCGATTAAGAAGCCTACAACAGCTGGCATGGTATAAAAGTCATTGAGTAGAATTCCGGTTCCTAGAAATAGGATTAGAAATACCAGAATTGGAAGCAGAGCCCAGCCGTTTGCCTTTGGTTTTGATTCGTTCATTTCTTCGTCTCCTTTTTGCGTAAATTAATAATAAAATCCTGAGAAAAAAAGTCGGACCTTTGTGGGGTTCGACTCAGGGACAATTGCTATTTACATTTTATCAAATTATTATTTGCGGTGCAAGGGTAATTTGCGAAGTTTTAGCTGTCTGTAAGGGGAATAAAGCAGACCCAGACTGCGATTGTAGGCGCGGAATCCAAGGGAGGCAGCTATAGAATGTCTTTTTTTGTGCTTCGGGAGCATGATTCGTTCTGTACCTCCGAAAGCAATGATTCCACCGCAGGTAATAGCGGAGATTAAATCATTGTTGCAGGTGATATTCTCATGGAAAGCAGTAAATGCCATGCCAACATAATCTTCTTTGTGAGAGTCTGAACCGCCGATACAGGGTTTGCCATATGCTTTTGCAAGGGCCTGCGCTTTCTGGTTGGCAAGGGGACTTTCACAGGTGTTAAAGCCTTCAATAAAATCAAAGTGGTTGACAAGCTGAGGATTTTTGCGCAGCTTGCGGAGAAGCAGAGCGCTGTTGTAGCGAGTGCCGAAAGGATGAGCAGGTCCTAGAATTCCGCCATACTGATGGACCAGCTTTATCAGTCGCGCAATGGACATGCCGCGGATTTTTAGCACAGGCAGAAAAATGCCATCTGGCATAATCACCAGAATGTGACCGGCGTCCCTGGTATCGTATTCCACTCCGACCAGTACTGTAAAATCGCTGGTTATGCTGTGGCAAAAATTTTTAAAATACCGATAGCCTTTGTATGTATCGTGGTCAGTTATCAGCATACCGGAGAAACCGTGAGATATTAAAAGTTCAATATAGCGTTCGATTGGAATTTTTGCATCGATGGAACCGGCTTTGGTGTGACAGTGCATATCGAATTTTATCATCAAATTCACTTCCTTTCGCGATATAGCCTTTACATATGAAATGGATTTTATACAGGTATTTTATGCAAAAATGCAGTTTGAAATGTGCTGCATCATTGTCACCTTTTATTAAAAAACAAGGTTGACATGAAGAGGCGTAGATGTTATACTCTCTTTAGTTCAAGAAAGAAGGAGTATTTAATTATGACTACAACAAGAAATAAAACCTATGATATGATTTGTGTGGCAATGTTTGCAGTTATTATGGCAGTATGTTCCTGGATATCAATTCCTACTTTGGTTCCTTTTACGATGCAGACCTTTGCGCTGTTTTTAGCCTTTGGTGTGTTAGGGGGCAAGAGGGGCACTCTGGTCGTTGTTATCTATGTTCTGCTGGGAGCTGTTGGTGTTCCAGTCTTTGCAGGATTTTCCAGTGGGCTTGGTGTGCTGATGGGTACTACCGGCGGATATGTGCTGGGATTTTTGCTCAGCGGACTTCTCTATTGGAGTTTAGAGCGGCTGCTCGGTGAGAAAATCTGGGTGCATGCTCTCTCCATGGTTTTGGGAATGGTTACCTACTACGTATTTGGGACTATTTGGTTTATGGTGGTGTATACCCAAAACACGGGAGCTATCGGTCTCAGTGCAGTGTTGGGCTGGTGTGTATTCCCATTTCTGCTGCCGGATAGCATAAAGTTGGTGTTGGCACTCATACTTAGTGACAGGCTGAAAAAAATCGTGAAAAAAAGTGGCTGGGAGTAAGCGCATCTGTGCGGGCTACTTCCGATAATCCAGATATTCCAGAAAACGCTTTACCGCAAGGGAAGCGTTTTTTTTGCTGCGCAAAATCAGCGCAAGGTCACGGTAGGCGGGCTCTTCCAAAGGCTTTGTGATGATGTTGTAGGGGGAACGCTTTAAAATCAGGCTGGGCAGAATGCTGATTCCCAGCCCACTTTCAACCATTGCCATGATAGCGTAGTCATCGAAAGTAGAACAGCGAATCTTGGGCGTTAACTGATGATAGCGAAAAATCTGTTCGGCGTCCACACGCTTTCCGGTTTTCGGGAGAATAAAGGGGTCGTCGCACAGCGCCTTTAGAGGAAATTTTTTGCAGTGTTCAAGGGGGTGACTTTTGGGAAGTGCCACCAGCAGTTCGTCCATTTCAAGATGAATGGTTTCCAGCGGGGATCGGATGGGGAGAGGCAGAAAGCCGCAATCCGCTTTGCCGCTGACGACCCAAGCTTCGATTTCTTCGTAGTCACCCATGAGCAGTTCATAGTCAATGCCGGGATAGTCCGCTTGAAAATGTTTGATGATGTTAGGAATCCAGTGAGTAGCAATACTGGAGAAGGTAGCAATTCGGATTAGTCCTGTGTGAAGACCGGAAAGCTCGTCTACCTGTTCTGTAAGGGCATCGTATTCTCTGCATAAAGACTGAATAAACGGAAGCAGCTTTTCGCCCTGAGAGGTCAAGAAGACGCCAGCTTTACCGCGCTCTAGAAGCGTTAGATTCCATTCTTTTTCTATGTCGGAAATCATGCGGCTGATTCCTGACTGGGAATAGTTCAAAAGTTCAGCGGCTTTGGTAAAGCTGCCATATTCCACAGTCTTGAGAAAGGCTTGGTATTTCTGTAAATTGGATTCCATCGTTTTCACTCCTATATATCTGATTTTGTAATGTAAAACATGAAAAAAATTCGCTTTTGTGATTTATACTTTTATGATACAGTATGAGAGAGAAAAATACAAGACAGATAAAAAAGAAAGTGAAAAGAAGGAAGGAATTTGTAATGCAGGAGAATTTATCTGTGCAGAGAGAACCGCAGCTGACAAAACCACAGATGAAAATTGTGGAAAATAGAAAGCCCCGGGTGAAAAATGCGTTTAGTCTGGAAACATTAGTATTTTTAGGAATCTTTGGCGTGATATTTGGGTACCTTGGAATTACCATGGGAACTGTCAATATGATGAATACGCTGATGAATACAGCCTATGACCTCTTACTGAACACGGTATTTTATATTATGGCAATCGCCGTACTTGCTGGTGCGGCTGCTGGATTATTAACGGAATTCGGCGTTGTAGCAGCGATTAATAAAATTTTGTCACCTTTAATGAAGCCTCTTTACGGGCTTCCAGGAGCAAGCATAGTAGGCGTAGTTACTACTTATTTGTCCGATAATCCAGCAATTTTATCTCTGGCAGAGGACGATAATTTCAGAAGATATTTCAAAAAATATCAGCTTCCGGCATTGACTAACATTGGGACGGCCTTTGGTATGGGCATGATTATTACTACCTTTATGATTGGGATTAAGGCACCGGCAGGCGAAAGCTTTGTGGTGGCGGCTCTGATTGGTAATCTGGGTGCAGTCATTGGCAGTATTGTCAGTGCAAGATTAATGCTTCGCCATACAAAGAAAATTTACGGAACAGAAGCGGAAGTCGATGTGAAATCCGGCTGCAGCCAGATTTCCCTTGACGAAAGAATGATTCGTGAGGGCAGCCTGGGTGAACGTTTCATGGGTGCTATGCTGGAAGGCGGAAAAAATGGCGTATCTATGGGATTTGCCATTATTCCTGGCGTGCTTATCATTTGTACTATCGTGATGATGCTGACTGGCGGACCTTCTGCTGATGGAACTTTTACTGGTGCAGCTTATGAAGGCGTTGGATTTTTGCCGTGGCTTGCGGAAAAAGTGGAATTTATTCTGACCCCATTGTTTGGCTTTACTGCGGCAGAAGGGATTTCTGTGCCAATTACGGCGCTGGGCGCTGCGGGTGCTGCCATTGGACTGGTGCCGAATTTAGTAGCAGATGGTCTGGCTTCTGGTAATGATATCGCAGTTTTTACAGCGATGTGCATGTGTTGGAGTGGTTATCTGAGTACGCACGTTGCGATGATGGATTCTTTGAGATTCAGAGAATTGACAGGAAAGGCAATTCTCTGCCATACAATCGGCGGTCTGATTGCTGGTGTCAGCGCACACTTATTATATATGCTTATTGGATAAAGCTTTCTTAAATTATATCGTAAAATGCGGATGCTGCATGATTAGGCATCCGTATTTTATTTCACTAATTCTGACGGGGTGTAGCGGAAGGCGCGCCATAATTGGCGTCCGCAAAGAAGGGGAAAAGATAGAAAAGAAGTGATAACAAGAGTTGATTTTCATATAGGGAAGCGTATATAATAGAACCATGATTTTACTTAATGCAGAACATATTAAAAAGAGTTATACAGAAAAGCCGCTGCTGATGGATGTGAACCTTTCCATCGATCAGGAGGATAAAATTGGACTAATCGGCGTCAACGGAAGCGGAAAATCTACTTTGCTGAAGATTCTTGCGGGTGCAGACGATGAGGAAGGCGGCACCATCACAAAATCCAGAGAGCTTCGCAGCGCATATCTGGCGCAGAATCCGCCCTACGACCCAGGGCTGTCTGTGATGGAACAGGCATCGCGGTATCTTTTGGAAACTGGCAGTCAAGTTGAGCAGTATCAGTACCAGTCCATGCTGACAAAGCTTGGCATTACCGACTTTGAACAGAAGATGGGGCAGCTTTCCGGCGGACAGAGGAAACGGGTTGCCATGGCAGCAGTTTTGACAGCGGACAGCAATTTGTTAATCCTGGATGAGCCGACCAACCATATGGACAGCGATGTCATTATTTGGCTGGAAGAATATTTGCTTCGCTACAAAGGTGCGATATTCATGATTACCCATGATAGGTATTTTTTAGATCGAGTGGCTAACCGAATTGTGGAAATCGACGGCGGAAAGCTTTACAGCTATGATGGCAATTACGATTACTATTTGGAGACCAAGGCTGCCAGAAAGGAGATGGAACTGGCATCGGAGAGAAAGCGGCAGGCCATTTATCGCAAGGAACTTGCTTGGATTCGTAGAGGTGCTAAGGCTCGTACTACAAAGGCAAAGGGCAGAATTGAGAGGTTCCATCAGCTGGAAGAAAGTAAATTGGTAATAGACGATGCCGCGCTGGAAATGACTGCCGCATCCAGCAGACTGGGTAAGAAGATTATTGAGATTGAACATCTCAGCAAAGCCTACGGCGATCTGCGGCTGATTGATGATTTTAGCTATATCCTTTTGCGAAATGACAGAGTCGGTATCATCGGACCTAACGGCTGTGGAAAATCCACTCTTTTGGGCATGATTATGGGTCGGATTCCTTGTGACGACGGTACCGTTGAGAAGGGCGATACCGTAAAAATCGGCTATTTCTCACAGGAAAATCAGGCTCTCGATGAGGAGGCGAGAGTGATTCGTTATATTTCTGATATTGCAGGCACTGTACAGACCAGCGAAGGTAGTTTTTCAGCTTCTCAAATGCTGGAGCGCTTTCTGTTTCCGCCCCATATGCACTCTGTCAAAATTGGACATCTTTCCGGTGGTGAGAAGCGAAGACTGTACCTGCTCAGTATTTTGATGACAGCACCAAATGTACTGATTTTGGACGAACCGACCAATGACCTGGATATCGAAACCCTGACGGTGCTGGAGGACTATTTGGACGATTTTAATGGTGCGGTCATCGCCGTATCCCATGACCGATATTTTCTGGATAGAGTGACCCGAAAGACCTTTGCATTTTTACCGGGTGGTGAGATACGCCAGTACAATGGAGGGTTTACAGACTATGAGGCAAAGCACAGTTTAGAGCTTTTGGAACAGCAGACAATAGCAAAACAGGAAAAGGCACCAGAGCCTAAGCGGCGAGAAACAAAGCCGCAGAAACCCCGTTTCACATATAATGAACAGAAAGAGTTTGAGACGATTGATGCGGATATTGAGGCGCTGGAAAGCCGGCTGGCAGAAGCGGAAGCAGAGATGAGCCGACATGCCACGGATTTTTCAAAGCTGGCAGAGCTGCAGATGGAGAAGGAAGAACTTGAAACACAGCTGCTTGAAAAGATAGAGCGGTGGACGTATCTGAACGAGTTAGCAGAGGAAATTGCCAATTACAAGAAATAAGAAGAGTGAGGAGAGAGTTATGGCAGATATTAAATATGAAATCATAGAGGAAATCGGCGTGTTATCAGAAGGTGCAAGAGGTTGGCGCAAGGAGCTGAATTTGGTCAGCTGGAACGGTGCTGCACCGAAGTATGATCTGCGAGACTGGGCGCCTGCGCATGAGAAAATGGGAAAAGGCGTTACCTTAACAAAAGATGAGGCAAAAGCGCTGGCAGCCTTGCTTGGCGAGATACAGTAGGAGGCGAGAAATGGAAAAACTGTTATTCATAGACGCATGTGTCAGGGATGAAAGGTCCAGAACTAAGATTTTGTGCGACGTTTATCTGGAAGAATTTCTGAAAAAAAATCCGGAGACTGAGGTTGAAACGGTAGTCCTCAGAAACGGCAGCGTGCAGCCTCACACTATGGAGAAATTGGATATTCGGGACGACCTGGTTCGCAAAAAAGACTTCACGCATCAGATGTTCAGCCTGGCGAAACAGTTTAAGGAAGCGGACTATATCGTAATCGGCACACCTTATTGGGATTTGTCCTTCGCAGCAATTCTTAAAGTCTACATCGAAAATATTATGGTAGCAGACTTGACCTTTAAAGCTACTAATACAGGATTTATCGGACTGTGCAATGGAAAAAAGCTGACATATATTACGACAGCGGGCGGCTTCATTGGAGAAAAAAATTATGGTTACGATTATATGTGTGGAGCAGCCGATATGCTTGGCATTCCTGAAACAGAATGCATCAAAGCAGAAGCGCTGGATATCGAAGGATTTGATGCAGAGAAGATTGTGGCGAAAGCCGTCGAGGAAATTCGCTGCAAATTCAAATAGACTAGGTATGCTTGGGAAATACAAACAAAGAAAAGAAAAAATGTTTGTAGAATATAAACAAAAACTGTTGACATTCTGCTGGCCAAAAGGTAGAATAGTCATGAATTAAATTTCATATGAACCAAAGACTTTGACGGAGACAGTAGATTTACGCCAAAAAGGTAAGAGCGAGCCGGGGATGGTGAAAGCCCGGTACTGAATGTAGGCATAGATTGAATATCACTCCTGAGTTGCAGGGCTGAAAGACTAACCTGTGTTAATAAATGCGGCGGTTGAGTAAGTGCTGACGGGCCTTCCCCGTAATCGGAAGAACATATGATGGTATGTTGTAGCAGGTGGTTAAGCGAAGATTTTATATCTCCGTCCTGATACAGGACGGAGTTTTTTTATAACATAGGAAATATTGGGTCTTCGATATTTCCGTATGTTTCAAGAAAAGCACCTTGCGAAGCGTCGCCTCATAGCGAGCGACATTGACAAATTTCGCGAAATAGGACATTTTTGTCAACAGGCTGCAGCAAAGCAAGTGATCTGGAACAGATCTTTAATTAATAGGAGGAAAACGAATGCAAAAGAATAACGATACGGTAGAGATCAGATGGCACGGCAGAGGCGGTCAGGGCGCCAAAACAGCATGTTTGCTATTAGCCGATGTAGCGTTTAGCTCCGGAAAACAAGTACAGGGATTTCCTGAATACGGTCCGGAGAGAATGGGCGCGCCAATTACGGCTTATAATCGGATTTCTGATCATGAGAATAAAGTTCACTCTAATATTTATAACCCTAATTATGTGGTTGTGGTAGATGAAACCCTGCTGCATACTGTAGATGTGACAGCGGGACTTTCTGAAGATGGCGCGATTATCATTAACAGCAGCAAGGAGCCTTCAGGACTGAGACCGCTGCTACGCGGCTATCGGGGAAAGGTGTGCACAGTAGATGCAGAGAAAATTTCTGTTGCTACACTGGGAAAGAACTTTCCAAATACACCGATGCTTGCTGCTGTAGTAAAGGTCAGCAATGTCGTTGACAATGAGAAATTTCTGCAGGATATGGAAACTTCCTTCAGCCATAAATTTGCGAACAAGCCCGGCGTGATTGCAGGCAATATGGAAGCGCTGAAGATGTCCATGAACGAAGTAAAAGTAGGTTAAGTTAAAAGGTAGGTTAAGTCGAGATGAAATTAGCAAAGAATATCAACGAGCAAAGTGCGTGGCAGGAGCTGACCACAGGGGCAGAGATCTATGAACCGGGCACTTCCAGATTAGTAAATACCGGAGAATGGAGAGTATTAACCCCTTTCTTCGATGCAGAAAAATGTAAGCACTGTATGCTGTGCGTGCCGTTTTGTCCAGATGTTTCGATACCGGTGAAAGACGGAAGAAGAGAGGATACAGACCTTTATCACTGCAAAGGCTGCGGCGTCTGTGCAAAAGTATGTCCCTTTGGGGCAATCACTATGGGAAAGGAGGAAAAGTAAATGGCAGTAAAAGACAGAATGAGCGGCAACGAAGCAGTTGCAGTGGCGATGAGACAGATTAACCCCGATGTGATGGGGGCGTTTCCGATTACACCATCTACAGAAATTCCACAGTATTTTTCCAAGTATATCGCTGACGGTCTGGTAGACACAGAGTTTGTAGCAGTAGAATCTGAACATTCCGCAATGTCCACCTGTATCGGAGCTTCCGCAGCAGGTGCAAGAGCAATTACGGCAACCTCTTCCGCAGGTCTTGCCTTGATGTGGGAACTGCTTTATGTAGCGTCTTCCTCCAGACTGCCGATTACCATGGCAGTGGTAAACCGTGCGCTGACCGGTCCTATTAATATCAATAACGACCACTCCGACTCCATGGGCTGCAGAGATGCAGGCTGGATTCAGATTTATGCAGAAAATAATCAGGAAGTTTACGATAACTATATTCAGGCAATGCCGATTGCAGAAAGCTGCCGCCTGCCGATTATGATCTGTCAGGACGGCTTTATTACGAGCCATGCTGTTGAAAATATCGAGCTTCTCGATGATGCAGATGTAAAAGCTTTCGTTGGAGAATACGAACCGGAAAACTATCTTTTAAAGGCTGAAAATCCTCTTGCGGTAGGTCCTTATGGCGTTTCTCCATACTATATGGAAATTAAAAAAGCGCAGGCTGAAGCAATGAAAGACGCCAAGACAAGAATCTTGGAAGTTGCAAAGGAATACGAGAAAGTTTCCGGCAGAAAATACGGGTTCTTTGAAGAGTACTATATGGATGACGCAGAAGCGGCGGTAGTAGTAATCGGCTCCTCCGCAGGAACTGGAAAAGCTGCGGTGGACATGCTTCGTGCAGAAGGCAAAAAGGTTGGTCTCATTAAGCTGAGAGTGTTCAGACCATTCCCAATGGAGGAACTGGCAGCAGCCCTTTCCAAAGTAAAAGCTGTAGCGGTAATGGATAAGAGCGAAGGTTTCTCTGCTTGCGGCGGTCCTATTTTTGCAGAGACGCGAAGTGCTTTATACGATCTTGCCAAAAGACCGATGGCAGTCAATTACGTATATGGTCTTGGTGGCAGAGATGTAACCATTTCCACTTACGAAGAAATTTACGACGCCCTCTTTAAAATGATAGAAACAGGTCAGGTCGGCCAGGTTTACAGGCATATCGGCGTTAGAGATTTGGAGGATAGATAGACATGGCTTACAGTTTAAAGACAGAATTAGAAAAGAAAAATAGATTTGTACCAGGACACAGACTCTGTGCTGGCTGCGGTGCGGGCGTTGCCGTAAACGGCGTGCTTCGTGCCCTTGACGAAGGAGATAAAGCAGTAGTATCCAATGCGACAAGCTGTTTGGAAGTTTCCACTTTTATGTATCCATATACAGCTTATGAGGACAGCTATATTCACAGCGCTTTTGAAAATGCAGCAGCCATGACCGGCGGCGTAGAGACGGCTTATCATGTGCTGAAGAAGAGAGGTAAAATTAAGGACAACTATAAGTTTATCTGCTTTGGCGGAGATGGCGGTACTTATGATATCGGTTTTCAGTCTCTATCGGGGGCGATGGAACGTGGACACGATATGGTCTATGTATGCTATGACAACGAAGCGTATATGAATACGGGGATTCAGCGTTCATCTGCAACACCTCGTTTTGCAGATGCGACGACTACACCGGTAGGAAGCAAGTCCTATGGAAAAGTACAGAACAAGAAGAATTTGACAGAAATCATCGCTGCGCACAACGTGCCTTATGCAGCGCAGACTACTTTCCTTGGAGATTTCAGAGACCTGCATAACAAAGCACACAAGGCGATTTACACTGAAGGACCGTGTTTCCTCAACATACTTTCTCCTTGTCCCAGAGGCTGGAGATACGAGATGGAAGATCTTGCGGAAATCTGTAAACTGGCTGTGGATACTTGCGTTTGGCCGCTTTATGAGATTGAGCAGGGCGTATGGAAGCTGACTTATGAGCCTGCAAAGAAACTGCCGGTGGAACGTTTCCTCGAAAAGCAGGGCAGATTTAAGCACATGTTTGCAAAGGGCAATGAGTGGATGATTGAAGATGCGCAGAATTATGTGGACGAACAGTGGGAAAAACTGAAAGAAAAATGCCAGCGATAAAATCGTTTAAAAGATGACCAGCTCCTATCACGCTGATAGGAGCTGGTCATTTTATATATAAGAAAACCACGCGTTGGATGCGTGGCGGGTGTTTATTTAGGGGCTGTGCTGTGAGTTTTTTACCTTTTTCAAAACATGTGTTAGGAACGAAAATTTTCTTTGGTGCAGTTTTCAAGGATAAGATTATATGATATACTTTTACTTAGAATTTTGCATGAAGGGAGTGAAAATGATGAAACTGGCTATTGCAGCAGCTCCATGCAAGGCTTAAGGGTGAACTTGTATGGAGTGAACGGAGATTCGCCCAAGGGCTTTGCAGTCTATTTGGAAATTATCTAAATAAAAAGGAGCAAAGTCTTATGAACAATTTAAAAATGATATGTAAGGAACTTCACAGTTTCCTAATTTTGTGGTCTACTCAGTCCTTGTCGCTGCTGGGCAGTTCGATGACCAGTTTTGCGCTGATTTTGTGGACATATGAGGAGAAGGGATCTGCTTTGACGACGGCGCTTTTGGCAGTATGCTCGTATGCGCCTTATGTTGCGATGAGCATTTTTGCAGGCGCCCTCAGCGATAAGTGGAACAAAAAGCTGACATTGCTGGTAAGCGACAGCTTTGCAGCGGTCTGCACATTCGTGGTGCTTGTGCTTTTAAAAACGGGGCAGCTGGAAATCTGGCACCTTTATGCGCTAAACGCATTGAACGGTCTCATGGGGACGGTGCAGCAGCCGGCAGTAGATGTGACGGTGACTTTGATTGTACCGAAGAAGCATTACCAACGGGTGTCAGGCTTGCGGTCGCTGTCCGGCTCTGTGGTAAATATTTTGACTCCAATAGCAGCAACGACACTATACGCAGTGTTTGGTCTATCCGCGGTGGTTTACTTTGACCTGGCAACTTTTCTATGCGCCTTTGTAACGCTGTGCCTATGGATAAAAATTCCTGAGGGCAAGTGTGCAGGAGAAGGCAAGGAGCCTCTGGTACAGTCTGCAAAGGCAGGACTTTCCTATTTGTGGAGCAATAGAGGGATTCTCGACCTAATGTTGTTTCTGGCGGCAATTAATCTGACGGCATCTATGTACAATGCAGCTTTTCCGGCAATGCTGCTGTCAAGAGCAGGCGGAGGAGAAACCGCTCTTGCGGCAGTCAATACGGCAACGGGGCTTGCTATGTTGGCAGGCAGTATTGTAGCTTCGCTGCTGCCGGAGCCGAAAAGCCGAATCCGTGTTATCTGTAATACGCTTCTATTAGCTATGAGTACGGAGAATTTTATCTTAGCCTTAGGTACTTCGATACCGGTGTGGTGTATCGGCGGAGTGCTGGGATGGATCTGGATTCCGATTATGAACGCCAATATGGATGTAGTTATGCGCAGCCATATCCCTGTTGAAATGCAGGGCAGAGTGTATGCGGCAAGAAATACGCTGCAGTTTTTCACCATTCCTATCGGTTATCTTTTAGGTGGTCTGCTGGTTGACAGGGTCTTTGAGCCGTTTATGGCAGTACAGTCTTCTGCCGGTACTGCCAGCCTGTGGTGCAGTCTGTTCGGCAGTGGAAAAGGCGCTGGTGCAGCGCTATTCTTCTTCGTGATTGGCATTTTGGGTGTGGTTACCTGTTTGATGTTTCGCAGGGATAAGCACATATGGAAACTGGAGGAGTGATAGGTTATATATAAAAAAGCAGGGTCGCTGAGCGGCCCTGTTTTAATGTGCGTTTGAAATTGAGTTAGAAGCCGCCGTTTGTATACGCGCGGGCGATAAAGTAGGAAGGCTCGTAATAGGCGCCGGTTGTATAATCATCAAGAATATTGCAGATGGGCGCATTATAGATACGAAGCATAGCATCGATATATGTTTCCTCAGGGGTAATGGTATCAAGGATGAGACGCTGGTAAACCTTTCCCATTTGCGTAGCTGTGGGCAGGTTTTCTGGCGCCAGGTCAGTGTTTATTTCCATAATGTCAAAATCCCCTTGGGTCAAATCATAATTTGCAATCCAGTCGTCTTCCACCTGCAATGGATTTTCGCAATGCAGGACTGCGGCGCTTTGGATGAGGTGCAGCCACTGGTTTTTGTTAACGGCATTTACGATGTAATGGTTGCGTCTGCGAAGCCGTCTGCTGATTCGTTCAATCATATAGCAGAGAAAATAAAGGTCATTTTCTGTTACTGGTTCATCTAAAAAATAAATCTTTTTCATAAAGAAACACTCCTGTTGAATTTTAGAGTAGAAAGAGATTTTTCTGTACAAAAGACAATCTGGTGTGTTGGATATTTGAATTTTGCAAGTGCCCAAAAGGCCTCTCTGGAAATGATACCGCGTGTAAAATCTTCTACATAATCCCAAATGGTGTCATCTGCCATAGGACCTTCTACTATATCGAAGTCATGTTCAATTCCGCGTCTGCAATTGACTACAAAATCAAGCCATGCTTCTGTTAATGCAGGAAAATGCAGCATGTGTAAATTTTTATCTTCTTCATAATCATATACATTGATGATATGCGTTGGCTGTTTTGTGAGCGCCCATCTTGCGGCTTGTTTTTCTAATTCAGTACAGTAGAATCCATAGCCGAAATCTTTGAAGTGTCCATGTGTCAGGATACGAGGTGTTTCTACAATTGTATTACTTCCGTGGTATAAAAGCATGTTTGTTTACTCCTGTTTTGGGGTTTTGGTAAAGAGTTTGATTCGATAAGAAAACCGAAACAAACTCTTTTTATTATCCATTTTAACATTTCAATCCACTGGAATTTCCAGACACGAAAATTCTAACATAGCCAAAATAGAAAATCAAGTTGGAAAATAATTTTCTATTTTAACGAAAATATAGTTGCATATATTTACGTTAGAGAGTATAATAGAGAAAAAATAAAGCAACAAGGAGGTGAAAATTATGGCTAGAAAAAAAGATGTCCATTTAGCACATCTGGTGAAAAGAGATGAGACTTTTAGAGAGCAGTCTGTGCGCGAACATGCGCGCCAGACTGCTGCATATGCAGGGGAATGTCTGAAACATGCAGGGCTTGCCAACACAGGATTTCTTGCAGGATTATTACACGATATGGGAAAGTGTAGAGCAGCCTTTACAACGTATCTTGAAGAATCTGTAGCAGAGCAACATCCTGCCAAAATCAATCATACCTTTGCAGCGGTAAAGTTTATTATGGAAAAAGCAGAGCACTTAGAGAAAAAAGATACCCTTAGTACACTTGCCTGTGAAATACTGGCATCAGCAGTGGGGATGCATCATGGACTGTGGGATATTTACAAGCCGTTAGATCCTAGTGCCAAGGACGGACTGTCGCATCGGGTTGAAACGCCGGAAGAAGAAATAGGCTATTCGGAAGTGGTGCACAATTTTTTTCAAGAAGTTGCAGATGAGCAGGAAGTTGACGCCCTGTTTCTGAAATCAATAGAGGAATTAAGGCATGTGGTGCAGAAGATTTTGCAGATTAAGGATTTTCAGAGCGAAGGAAAGAAACTTTGCTGCGGATATCTCACCAGACTGATTTCCTCTGCGGTAATAGAAGGCGATCGCAGAGATACGGCGGAATTCAATGATGAGAAGAACGATGAGAAAACCAAAGAAAAGAATGGAGCACGATACCAGGGCAGCAAGGATTTCTGGCAGGAGCAGCTTACTGTTATGGAAGAAAAGATGCGGACAGAATTTAAGTATACGACAGCTATTTCCAAGGTGAGAGGTCAAATCTCGGAGCAGTGTAAAGCCTTTGCGAAACGGGAAGGTGGTATCTATAGATTGACTGTTGATACGGGAGGCGGCAAGACTTTATCGTCCTTGCGTTATAGCCTTGCCCATGCCATGGAATACGAAAAAGACAGGATTATATTCATCATTCCACTTCTCAGCGTGCTGGATCAGAACAGCCAGGATATTAAGGATTATTTGAAAGATCCTAATGCGGTGCTGGAACATCATTCTAATGTGGTGAATACGGAGGAAGATGAGGAAGCTTGCAGTCAACGCGAGCTTCTGACGGAAAGCTGGGACGCGCCGGTTATAGTCAGCACGATGGTACAGCTTCTGCATGTTTTATTTTCGGAGAAAACCAGCGCGATCAGGCGTATGCAATCCTTGTGCAACAGTGTCATTGTGATTGACGAGATACAGATGCTTCCGCTGAAATTTATGCAGCTTTTTGCCGCACAGCTGGAATTTCTGGCTGCATGCTGCGGTACCACCATTGTACTTTGCTCTGCAACGCAGCCGGCATTTGATCGATTAAATTGGCCGGTGCATTTTGGCGAAAAAGCAGAGATGGTGCGTCTGGATCAAGAAACGAACAAAGTGTTTAAACGGGTAAACATTGTGGATCGGACAACTCCGGAGGGGATGTCTTTGGAAGAACTAGCGGATTTTGCGCAGGAGCAGATACTGCAAAAGGATTCGTTGCTTGTCATATGCAATACAAAGAATACGGCGAAAGAACTTTATCGTAAACTGGAACAGTGCAAAGAAAACGACTGGGAACTGTATTACCTTTCGACAGCGTTATGTGGAAAACATAGAGAACAGGTGCTTGCTGCCATTGGGAAAACGCCGGGACTCCGTGAAGACCGAAAAGTGATCTGTATTTCAACGCAGATGGTGGAATGCGGGATCGATTTTTCGTTCCAGTGTGTCATCCGGGTTCTTGCCGGGATTGAGAATATTGTGCAGGCAGCAGGTCGGTGTAACCGAGGCAACGAGTGGAACCACATCTGTGATATGTTTATCGTGAATTTGCAGGAAGAAAGCTTGCGATTTCTGCGGGAGATTAAAGAGGTACAGGACTGCTGCAGACAGATTCTGAATCTGCAAAGAGGTAAAGTTGATTTGTTGTCCAAAGATACAATCTCTGCATATTATAAAGCCCTTATGGATTCTACATATTTTAAAAAGCAAATTACCTACCCTGTAAAGATATCCGACCTCGGTTTTTCGATATTGGAATTGCTCAGTGTGAATCGGTGCAATGAAGATCGGAAACGCATTTTACGGCAGGCTTTTTTAACAGCAGGCAAGAACTGTGAGGTATTTGATACCAAAAAGACAGATGTGATTGTGGAATTTGACGATGATGCGAAAAAAGCGATTGACAATCTGACGTCAAAACAGGGTTTCAGCAATGGCGTAATCAGAGACTTATCTTTTGTGAAACAACAACTGACGGAGCTGCGCCCCTATACAGTCAGTCTGTTTGATTGGGAACTTGCCAAATTACGAGAAAATCAAAAGATTGACGAAAATCGGGTTCCCGGTGTTATCTTCCTTGACTCAGCAGCCTACGACAGTAGGGAAGGCGTCAGGATCGATCAATATGAAAAAAAGGGAGACTTTTTAAACGCTTAAAGAATGGAGGGATTACATGCAGTATAAAAACATCGTAGAATTTGAAGTTTCCGGTGATTATGCGCTTTTCTCAGATCCGATCAATCGGGTCGGCGGTGAAAAGTTCTCGTATCAGGTGCCGACTTATGAGGCTTTGAAGGGCATCTTACATAGTATTTACTGGAAACCGACACTGACCTGGATTGTTGACGCGGTCAGGGTGATGGAACCGATTCAGACAGAATCCAAGGGAATTCGTCCCATCAAGTATACCAGCAGCAAAAATGATTTGTCTTTTTATACGTATTTAAAAGGCTGTCGATATCAGGTTAGAGCACATTTTGTCTGGAATGAAAACAGACCGGAGCTTGCAGAAGATAGAAATGAACATAAACATTTTCAGATTGCGAAACGAATGATTGAACGCGGAGGACGGCGGGATATCTTTCTGGGCACGCGAGAGTGCCAGGGGTATGTGAAGCCTTGTGTTTTCGGCGAGGGAGACGGTGCATACGATCATACGCCGGAATTGGATTTTGGCATGATGTATCATGGCATCACCTATGCGGATGAGGCTTACTCTGAGGAAACGAAAAACAAAATGACAGTGCGGCTTTGGAGGTGCGTGATGCATAACGGGGTGATTACCTTTGATCGTCCGCAGGCATGTATCCATCGTCCGGTACGCGAAATGGAAGTCAAACCGTTTGGCGCTGTCTATGGGAATTTTGAAACAGTTGATAAAACAGGAGGTGATATTTTTGACCTGGATGAAAATGGCATGTGATACCTATGATCAAAATCCCGGAATGGTCGCTAATTTTCAAAGTGACGTGTATCTTTGTCCTATTGCGCATATGGAATCCAGCGCGCAAATTGAAGTCAGTCTGGATTTACAGGGCAATCTAACCGGTGCTCGTTCGATCGAAGACAAAGAGGCTGCTGCCTGTATTATTCCTGTGACTGAAGAATCAGCAAGCCGTTCCAGCGGTGATGCGCCTCACCCCCTTTGTGATAATCTGACCTATGTGGCGGGAGATTATGCCGGGTATGCGAGGTCAGAAAAGGAAGCGAAAACTGCAAAAGGACGGTTTGCAAAGTATATAGAAGGGCTGGCAGCATGGAAAGATTCTAATTACAGTAATGCAACAATAGAAGCAGTGTATGCGTATCTGTCTAAAGAACAGCTTATGGCAGATTTGATCCAGGCTGCAGTGGTGAAACTTGACGGAGAAGGAAAGCTAACAACAAACAAAATTGGCGGAAATACTTATGATAAGTGTATCGTCAGGTTTCAGATCGACGTGCTTTCCGGTGAAAAAAATTGCTGGCAGAATTTACAGGTAATAGAGGATTATCAGCATTACTATCTGGAGAAAAAAGCACAGGAGGCAAGAGAGGATATTTGTTATCTGACGGGAGAAACAGGTGTGATTTCTGCGAATCATCCGAAAGGCATACTGGCAGCCAGTTATGGCGCGAAGTTGATTTCTGCCAATGATGATAAAGATTTTACCTATCGGGGGAGATTTTATACGGGAGAAGAGGCGTATGCTGTCAGTTATGAAGCATCCCAAAAAGCGCATAATGCATTGCGCTGGCTGGCGAAACAGCAGGGGTTCTATGTTGGTAAAACGGATAAACGCTTTTATCTATGTTGGAATCCTGCGGGAAAGCATGTGCCGCAGGTTGGAGAGAATCTGTTTGGCTCGTCCTCTGATGAGGGTATTTTTTCGAAACCAACCACAATGCCGGAGTATAAGACGCAGCTGAAAAAGTGCATCAACGGGCATAAGAATCAATTTAAGACTTCAGATGATATTGCAATTATGGCGATGGAAGCGGCGACCACGGGACGGCTTTCTATTGTGTATTATCATGCAATGAAGGCGCCGGAGTTCTTCGCAAGAATTGAAAACTGGTATCAAGACTGCTGTTGGACGTTTCCCGTATTTGATGCGGATCGAAAACGGAAGCTTGTTGTAAAAACACCGGAAATTATACAAATCGTAAACAACGCATTTGGTGTGGAACGAGAAAACCAGCAGGGAAAATCGATGCTGTATGTCAATGACAAACTGATGATTATGCAGTATCAAAGATTGTTTCACTGTATCGTGGATGGAAAAATACTGCCGCGAGATTTTGTGGATGGGATTTTCAGACAGTGCAATAAACCGCTGTCGTTCTCAAAGAGAAACAGAGAATACATATTGTCCACAGCTTGCGCATTGATTCGAAAATATTGGAAACAGACGTATGGAAAGGAGATTGAAATGGCGCTGGATAGAAAAGAGCAAAATAGAGATTATTGTTATGGACGGCTGCTGGCGGTATATGAGAAGATAGAGCGCAGTACCTATGGGAAGGATGAAAACAGAGAAACGAATGCGATTAGGATGCAAAGTATGTATGTGCAGCGTCCAGCATCGACTTTGGCTTTACTAGAACAAAAATCGATTCCATATTTAGAGAGCTTACCGCCGCAGAAGAGGGAATTTTATCGACAGGAAATTGGCGAAATTCTAAATCTAATAGGAATTGATAAAGAAAATAAAGCGTTGGGCTATCTCTATCTTACCGGATATTATGCTGAACGGGAAGACCTAAGATGGAAGAATAAAGCGAAAAGTGAGGAAAAAGAGGAGGAAACCAAATGAGTATTTTACAGAACAAGATTGATTTTATTGCGCTGGCAGCAGTAACAGACGCCAATCCAAACGGCAACCCACTGGATGGAAATCGCCCAAGAACTACTTATGATGGGAGAGGCGAGATTTCAGACGTATGCATTAAAAGAAAACTGCGTAACCGTTTGCAGGATAATGGAGAAAAGATTTTTGTGCAGTCTGAAGAACGTTGTGATGACGGAGAAAAGAGTCTCAGTGATCGGGTCAAAACCAATCTCCCGACAGGACTTTCCTCGGAGGAATTCGCAAAACAAGCCTGTGAACTTTGGTATGATGTGAGAGCGTTTGGACAGGTGTTCGCTTTTAAAGGAGCAGCGCCGAAGGAAGGCGTTTCCGTGGGTGTACGGGGGCCGGTATCGATTCATCAGGCAAAGAGTATATCTTCCGTAGAAGTGATCAGCCAGCAGATTACAAAGAGTGTAAACAGTGAGCCTGGCAACAAAAAAGGGTCTGATACCATGGGAATGAAGCATCGGATTGGATTCGGTCTTTATGAGATCAAGGGTTCAATCAATGTACAACTGGCGGAGAAAACAGGCTTTACGGAGGAAGACGCAGAGGCGCTGAAAGAAGCGCTGCGCACACTCTTTGTCAATGACGCATCTTCGGCACGTCCAGATGGAAGCATGGAAATTGTTAAGCTATTTTGGTGGAGACATAACAATAAGATTGGACAGTATTCTTCTGCTAAGGTGCATGATTCTCTGCAGATTCAGCAGAAAGAACCAGAAAAATTGGCAACCTGTTTGGACGATTATGATATTACTCTGCTACCTTTAGAAGATTTGGAGCCTGAAATCATAGAGGGCATATAAAATGAAAATGGCTATGTATACGGAGGAAGAATACATCCAGCTTTCGGGCATTCAGCACTTTGCCTTTTGTCGCAGGCAGTGGGCGCTCATTCATGTAGAACAGCAGTGGGCGGAAAACTATCAGACTACAGCAGGGATTTTGATGCATAAGAAGGCACATGATGAGTCGTCTGTAGAAAAGCGTGGAGATTTAATCATCATGCGAGGTCTTCGCATTGCCTCACGGCGGCTGGGGCTTTCCGGGCAGTGTGATGTAGTGGAGTTTCACAGAGGGTGTGGTGGCATAACATTGTCCAATTATGACGGAACGTGGGATGTTGTACCGGTGGAATACAAGCGAGGAACAGAAAAAGATGGATGCGAAGATGCAGTACAGCTTTGTGCCCAGGCAATATGTCTGGAGGAGATGTTTCTCACGGATATTCCCAAAGGGTATCTGTTTTATGGCGAAAATAAGCGCCGGACGGAAGTTATTTTTGATATGACACTTCGAGGACAAGTTGAGAAGCTATGCGAGGAAATGCATACGCTTTACAGGAAGGGAAATACGCCAAAAGTCAAAACCAGTAAAAAATGTCGCAGCTGTTCGTTAAAGGATCTTTGTTTGCCGAAATTGAACAAGAAACTTAATGTGGAGCGGTACATCGCAGATAGACTGGGAGAAGGAGGTGCATTGTAGTGAAGAAGCTGCTCAATACATTATATGTACTTTCTGAGGATGTGTATCTGGCACTGGACGGAGAAAATGTAGTAATCCTTCGTGATGCGGAAACTGCCGGAAGATTTCCGCTTCATACGCTGGAGCAGATTGTCAGTTTCTCGTATAAAGGTGCTTCACCAGCGCTGATGGGTGCTTGTGCACGGAAAGAAATTGGGCTGAGTTTTTTCTCGCCGCAAGGCAGATTCTTGGCTCGCACTTCAGGGATACCATATGGAAATGTGCTGCTACGAAAAGAGCAATATCGAATTTCGGATGATGTAGATAGAAGTTTGTCATACGCAAAGGCAATGATTTTGGGAAAAGTTTTTAACTGCAGGTGGAGTTTGGAGCGGACTGTCAGAGATCACGGTCTGCGTGTTGATATTGAGCGTATCAAAGAAATTTCTGGACAGCTCCATCAAGGGATTTCCGGGATTCGCACATGTGATACGCTGGATTCCTTACGTGGCATTGAAGGTGAGCTAGCATCTCGATATTTTGCAGTTTTTGATGATTTGATTATCAATCAGAAAGAAGATTTTCGGTTTCGCGGTCGCAATCGCAGACCACCGCTGGATAAAGTGAATGCGCTGCTTTCCTTTGCATACACTTTGCTTGGAAATGATTGTGCAGGTGCACTGGAGGGCGTTGGACTGGATGCTTACGTAGGATTTTTACACAGTGATAGACCTGGTAGAAAGTCTTTGGCACTGGATATGATGGAAGAACTGCGTGGGATTATGGCAGATTGGTTTGTGCTTTCTTTAATCAATCGAAAGATTATGAAAGCGGCGCATTTTGAGACGCAAGCAGATGGAGCGGTATTGCTCAATGAAGACGGAAGAAAACAGTTCTTGTCGGCATGGCAGCAGCGCAAGAAAGAGATGATTACCCATCCATTTCTTGAGGAAAAGCTTTGCTGGGGGCTGGTGCCTCATATACAGGCAATGCTGTTAGCACGGACTATTCGTGGAGACCTGGAAGGCTACCCGCCGTTTTTATGGAAGTAGGAGGTTTCAGATGCTAGTATTAATTACATACGATGTGTCAACGCAGGACAAAGCTGGAAAGACCAGGCTTCGAAAGGTCGCAAGGGAATGTGTCAATTGTGGTCAGCGTGTACAAAATTCGGTATTTGAATGTATAGTGGACAGTTCGCAAATGCTGCTCTTAAAGGATAAACTTTTGTCTTTGATTGACGAAAAACAAGATAGTCTCAGGTTTTACTATTTGGGAAATAATTATCAAATAAAAGTAGAGCATTTCGGAGCCAAAGAAAGTTATGAAGCTGAAGGCGTTTTGATGGTTTAAGAAAGGTGCGAAAGGCAAGTGGACATAAAATCCTTGGGGCTTTCGCACCAGAATTATAGACATAATAGTTACTTTTCTGGAAGTATATGTATTTATACTTTTGGAAATTATAAAGAATTTACAAATAAATGGTGATTCTATTGGGAAATTGGCGTATATTTGCAGTCGCACCCCGTGAGGGGTGCGTGGATTGAAATTTGTATTGCATAACCTGCAACGCCACATAATCCTGTGTCGCACCCCGTGAGGGGTGCGTGGATTGAAATGGACAAGCTGTAGAAATTACAATCTTTTTGAACCTCGTCGCACCCCGTGAGGGGTGCGTGGATTGAAATGCTTTAGAAAATGTCGTTGTGACTGATGAGTTTGTCGCACCCCGTGAGGGGTGCGTGGATTGAAATTGTTCTCAAAGCTTTGGGCTTTGAAAAAGAGGAAGAGTCGCACCCCGTGAGGGGTGCGTGGATTGAAATAGATCCTGCAGGCGGTGCTGCCGAAGTGGTCAATTGTCGCACCCCGTGAGGGGTGCGTGGATTGAAATTACTCAACCCGATAAAAAAGGAAAGAAAGTAAAGTCGCACCCCGTGAGGGGTGCGTGGATTGAAATCAACAGTATGGTACAATAACGTCCAACGATTTTGTCGCACCCCGTGAGGGGTGCGTGGATTGAAATCTGTTCTTCCTGATGGCGTGGGGAGGCGGCTGGAGTCGCACCCCGTGAGGGGTGCGTGGATTGAAATGCGCCGGGGTTATCGTTACCGTAACCTTCTATGATCACTGGTACCAACTTGTGCCTATTTATAGTCACGAGTTGGTGGCTGTGAAAATACTAAAATATATAGAATTTCAGTTAGTTTCAATTTATATTCCTCTATATAAAATGGATGAGAGATTATTAATTTTTAATAATAGATTTTGACAATCATTCTTAAATGCTATGCATTCTTTTTTATTTGTGTTATGATAAATGCAAGTAAATGCGAGAGGTAGCGACATGAAATTATTTGTATATAGTATGAGAGACTTTGACGAAAAGCCTTTCTTTGACAAATTTTGTGAAAAGTATGATGTGGAGTATGGTTACACTGCAGAAGCGCCTTGCTTAGCAAATGCAGAGTTAGCAGCGGGTTATGATGCCGTGGATATTATTACAACTGTTATTGACAGAGAGTTAATTGATAAATTTTATCAGCTTGGAATAAAATGTATTTCGACTAGAACGATTGGATATGACCATATTGACTGGAAATATGCGAAAAAACTTGGTATGGGTATTACAAATGTAACCTATTCGCCATCCAGCGTGGCAGATTTTACTGTTATGTTGATTCTTATGGGGCTTCGTAAAATGAAGCATATCATGATGCGTGGGGATGTACAAGATTTTACACTTCGGGGAAAATTGGCGCGCGAACTACCAGGTTGCACTGTCGGCGTGATTGGAACTGGTCGGATAGGAGAAACGGTAATTCGTAATTTAACTGGATTTGGGTGTGAAATTTTAGCTTATGATCCTTATCAGAAAGAGTCTGTCAAAGCTTTGGGTGAGTATGTTGAACTTGAACAGCTGTTTTGTGAGTCAGATATTATTACACTTCACGTACCTGCAACAGATGAAAATTATCACCTGATTGATAATAATGCACTGCGCATGATGAAAAACGGAGTCGGGATTGTAAATTGTGCCAGAGGTGCTTTAATTGATAGTGATGCACTGATTGATGCGATCGAATCGGAAAAGGTTGGATTTGCGTGCCTAGATGTAGTCGAGCACGAAAGTGGTCTGTACTATTTTGACCGCATGGGTGAACCTCTGGGAAATCCGCGATTAGCAATCTTAAGGTCTTATGCCAATGTTATCGTTACATCCCATATGGCGTTTTACACGGATGAAGCAGTGGCGAATATGGCAGAGAACTCTATTTTAGGAGCAAAAAAATACTTTACAGGTGAAGAAAATCCTTTTGAGGTATAATTGCGACAGATAAAATACACTTGTCCTAAAAATATTTTGGAAAAGATGGAATTTTGTTGGTGCGAAAACGAAGTGAACATGACTTTCTGGGATGTTTCGCACCTGTAATTCAATGAAAAGAGGTGATCTTAAGAGGCTTTTGACAGTTTAGTAGTATGTAGAAATAGAAATAAAACAAAAGATTGATAAAAATTATAGAAATCTTTTACAATTTTGCAGTCGCGCCTCTTGCAGGCGCGTGGATTGAAATGGCTATACATAATGGAAGAATCTGGTCTGAAGCTGTCGCGCCTCTTGCAGGCGCGTGGATTGAAATATTTCCGCTTGCTATATCGCTATAATCTACTTGGTCGCGCCTCTTGCAGGCGCGTGGATTGAAATGACAAATATGTGCGGTATTGACTTTTCTATACACGTCGCGCCTCTTGCAGGCGCGTGGATTGAAATGGTGAGATCATGAACAAACAAGATGCAGAACTGGAGTCGCGCCTCTTGCAGGCGCGTGGATTGAAATACTTCTTGCGGGCTTTTGCCATTAACCATTTGCAGTCGCGCCTCTTGCAGGCGCGTGGATTGAAATATAGACTGTCGTTTTTAAATACTTTTTACCCATTCGTCGCGCCTCTTGCAGGCGCGTGGATTGAAATCGCAATTCTTCCAATCCAAATTCGCAGGGTCAGGTCGCGCCTCTTATAGGCGCGTGGATTGAAACTGGCGTTGGAGCGGAAGCATAATTGGAGTATATTTGTCGCGCCTCTTGTAGGCGCGTGGATTGAAACGTGGTTTGATTTTGCTGATGGTACGAATATGGGAAGTCGCGCCTCTTGTAGGCGCGTGGATTGAAATCGTGGACCGGGACAATTACCGGACGGTCTATGCATTCGTGTCCCCTTCGCGGGTGCGTGGATTGAAATCTTGTGACAAGGACAGAAACTTCTATAAATCCTGGGAAAAACGGAAATAATTTTGAAAATAGCCTATCACTACAGCAAACCTTACGGCAATCTTTTCCGGCAATTAGCATATCCGCTGCACTTTTCTCATATATTACACCAAATGAGAGAGGTGTTTTTATGATAAGGAAGAATCGAAAAAGAGCGTTATGCCTACTTTGTGCCCTTTGCCTTTGCGGAACTGGTGGAATTTTAGGTGTGAAATACTATTCTAACCCGCAGGAGCCTGTAGTGCTGGAAACAGTGTCTGATAGTTTGACGTCTGAGGGTGCCCCAACCGAAGAGCAAAAGAAAGCTAATTTGAATTTAGATGTAAAGGCAGCAGTACTCATTGATGCGGATACGGGCAAAGTCCTTTATCAGCAGGATGCTCACAAAGAGCTGCCACCAGCGTCAGTAACCAAAGTTATGACCATGCTTCTTGCAATGGAAGCAGTTGAAGATGGGAAAGTTAAATTGACCGACCCAGTAACAATTTCTGAGAGAGCAGCGTCTATGGGAGGCAGCCAGATGTATATGGAAGTTGGTGAAACCCATACACTGGAGGAACTTTTGGAGGGGATTGCCATTGTCAGTGCTAATGATGCCTGTGTTGCTACGGCGGAATACATTGCGGGCAGTGAAGAAGTTTTTGTGGAAAAAATGAATAAGCGGGCTGAAGAACTTGGCATGAGGGATACGCACTTTGTAAATACCAACGGATTACCTGTAGCAGATCATTACACCAGTGCATATGATATAGGAGTGATGTCGCAAAAGCTTTTGAAGCACGAGCACACGCAAAAATGGTTTAATACCTGGCAGACGACGATACAGGTTGGGCTTCCCGGAAAAGAAAAGGAGTTCGGACTGACCAATACCAACAAATTAATCAAACAGTATCCCGGTGCTAATGGTATAAAAACTGGCTTCACTCAGGAGGCGGGCTTCTGCCTTTCTGCTTCGGCGACAAAGGATGATACTACGCTGATAGCCGTGGTGTTAGGTGCAAAGACTTCAAAAATCCGGTTTGAAGAAGTTTCAAAGCTTTTGAATTACGGATTTGCCAACTATGCGTCGGTCACCTTGGCAGACAAGGGGCAGCGCATGAAAAAAGTGACCCTTGATAAAGGAGAACCTTATTCTTTTCAAGCATTAACTACCGAAAAAATAACAGCTTTTGTTAAAAAAGGAGAAGAAAAGCAGGCGGCATGTAAAGTTACCATAAATAAGAACATAAAACTGCCTCTGCGAAAAGGTGACAAAGTAGGCACTTTGACTGTATATATCGGAAAAGAAAAAGCAGGCACCTACGATCTGGTGTCCGACAGAGATGTAAAGAAAGTTTCCTTCCTAACCTATTACATACGGAAGATAAAAAATTTATTCTGATTTCAGAAGCACATAGAAGGAGACTACCATGGAGAATGAGTATATTCTTTCCTTTTCTTCTTTTTATAAAGCAGCCTATGCCAAAGATGTCCTGGAGGAAAATGGATTTCATGCTGCCCTGCGAAAGTTGCCTCCGCAGATAACCCATTCCTGCAGCACCGGACTCTATCTGAGGATTGACTCAATAGAACGGGTGCGGGGAGTGTTGGCAGAACGGCAGATTACAACTCGAGGAATCTATCAGGTGACTCGTATTGGCGGAACAAAGTCTTATAGAAGTGTGTAAAAAGAGATAGGATCCAAACTGTGCATTCAGTGCCACATTGAATGCACAGTTTTTCTTTTTTTGAAAATAGCTCTTGACGAACGAATGTTCTTTTGGGATAATGAAATAGAATAAATAGATAGGAGCGTGCAGGAATGGATTTATACAAATTGTTTTATAATAAGAATAGAGTTTTAATACTGATTTTAACTTTGACAGTATTATTGTCCGGGTGCAGTCAGCTTGAGCAGATGGGGATTTTAGAAACTTCAGAGACTGCGTCTTATTCTCTTTCAGAAATTCCGCCTTATGAGAACAGCCCTTATGTTGTACTGGAAGATAATATGCCAGCGTTTTCAGAAGCAGATATGTCCACAGAATCCTTTGAGACATATAGCGATCTGGACCGTCTTGGACGCTGCGGTGTTGCTTTTGCCAATGTAGGCAGGGATTTAATGCCCACCGAAAAGAGAGGCAGCATCGGCATGGTCAAGCCGTCCGGCTGGCAGCTTGCCAAATACGACATTGTAGACGGAAAATATCTTTATAATCGCTGCCATCTTCTGGGATATCAGCTAACTGGAGAGAATGCCAATGAGCAAAATCTCATTACCGGCACCAGATATATGAATGTGGACGGAATGCTTCCCTTTGAGGATATGGTGGCGGATTATGTAAAAGAAACAGGCGGACATGTGTTGTATCGTGTAACGCCAATTTATGATGGAAACGATTTAGTAGCCAGAGGAGTGCAGATGGAAGGATATTCTGTGGAGGACGATGGCGAGGGTGTTTGTTTTAATGTATTTGTTTATAATGTACAGCCAGGAATCGAAATTGATTACAGCAATGGGGCTAATCGACTCGACCTAAATAATGCAGCAGCGCAGGATGATGAAGAGGAGAAAATTGTCGAAGAGATAAGGGGTAATAAACGCTCTAAGATTTATCACTGCCCGGGTCAGCGAGCTTATGAGGAGATGGAAGATTCCAAGAATCTGATTATTTTTGATTCAGAGGAAGAAGCGATTGAGGCAGGATATCGAAAGGCAAAACAGTAGATGGAATAGACTGAATAATATATATTAAAAAATATTATACATATATTAGGAAATTTTGTCAAGAAATTAACAAAATCGTTGCTAGTACTAAAGTACTATGCTAGAATAAGATATAAAACTGCCTATTTAATAAGAGGAGCGTGATTGAATGAGTCAAAATAAGGCAAAAAAAGGAGCTCATCCGTATGAAGGGAAGGAGCTATCCAAAGATAGTCCTATCACTTCTGTCTCTGCGACAAATACCATGGTATATCCTTTGCTGCAGCATATTGGAGCGCCGGCGAAAGCAATTGTTTCACCGGGTGAACGTGTACTAAAAGGACAAATGATTGCAGAATCTGACGGGTATATTTCTGCATCAATTTACAGCGCAGTGTCAGGAACGGTAAAGTCCATTGAAAAGCGAACTGTTGTAAACGGAGAAAAAACAGACTGTATTATAATCGAAAACGATAATGTGAATGAAACCGTAGATGGTTATGGTGAGAGCCGTGATTTGGACAACGTGTCAGCAGAAGCAATTATTGATGCGATTACAGAAGCTGGTATTGTCGGTCTAGGCGGTGCAGGTTTTCCTAGCGGAGTGAAGCTTTCTCCGAAGAATCCGCAGGATATCGATACCATTATTATCAATGGTGCAGAGTGCGAGCCATATTTGACGGCAGATTATCGTTTAATGCTGGAAAGAAGTAATGAAATGATTCTGGGCATCAAAGCTATCCTGAAGCTCTTTGAGAAAGCGAGAGCAGTAATCGGAATAGAGGACAATAAGCCGCAGGCGATTGCGCTGCTTCAGGAAAAGGCTGCAGGCGAAGAGCGAATTTCTGTCGTTTCTTTGAAGACCAAATATCCGCAGGGTGGCGAAAGACAGCTGATTTATGCCGTGACAGGAAGAAAAATCAATTCTAAAATGCTGCCGGCGGACAAAGGGTGTTTGGTTGTCAATGCAGCTACTTGCTTTGCAATATATGAAGCAGTATATCAGAATATGCCGCTGATTCACAGGGTTATGACAATTACAGGTGAGGGTGTAAATACGCCTTGTAATTTAGATGTTCCGCTGGGGATGTCTTTCGGTGAAGTACTGGAAGCTGCCGGGGGTGCGAGAGAGGACGCAGTGAAATTTATTGCCGGAGGACCTATGATGGGGGCAGCACTTAGCACTTTGGATGTTCCTGTGGTGAAAACCTCCTCTGCGATTCTTGTATTCAATCAGGATGATGTAGCTGCACTTGCCCAGTCGGCATGTATCCATTGTGGCAGATGTGTAGGCGTTTGTCCGAGTGATTTGGTTCCGCAAATGCTCGCAAAAGAAATTAAGGCAGAGAATTATGAGAAGTTCGACCGTTTAGGTGGTATGGAATGTATGGAGTGCGGTTGCTGTACTTATGGCTGTCCAGCAAAGATTCCACTCACGCAGATGTTTAAGCTAGGCAAGGCAAAAGTGCGTGAAATGCGTATCATTGGTTAAGAAGTAGAGGTGTTTTATGTATAATGTTTCAGTGTCTCCTCATGTGAGGGAGCAAAGTACGACCCAGTCTATTATGCGGGATGTAATCATTGCACTTCTTCCGATTCTCGCCTTTGGCGTGTATCATTTCGGAATAGGTGCACTGCAGGTAATTATTATTTCAGTAGTGACCTGTGTAATTGGAGAGATTTTATTTGATTTAGCAGTCAAGAAACCGGTGACTGTCTTTGATGGCAGTGCAGTAGTGACAGGATTGATTCTCGCAATCAATCTGCCGGCTACAGCAATATGGTGGATGCCAGTACTGGGAGGTCTCTTTGCTATCGTTGCAGTAAAAATGCTGTTTGGCGGTCTGGGGCAGAACTTTATGAATCCTGCGTTGGCAGCAAGATGTTTTCTGTTAATTTCATTTTCAGGAAGAATGACAGATTTTACTATGGATGGTGTTTCCTCTGCAACTCCGCTTGCAGCAATGAAGGCCGGAGAACTGCCTGATTTGCTGTCATTGTTTTTAGGCTTCCACGGCGGATGTATCGGAGAGGTATCCGCGCTGGCAATTTTTGCGGGAGGTATTTATCTGATTGTAAAGAAAGTGATTTCTGTGAGAATTCCGCTTACTTATATACTGTCAACGGCAGCATTTATTCTGCTGATTAATTTGATTAACGGTGGTGACATCAGTACGAATTATCTGTTAGCACAGGTTCTTTCTGGTGGTCTTCTTGTAGGAGCATTCTTTATGGCGACAGATTATGCGACTAGCCCGATTACGCCGAAGGGACAATTACTCTATGGCATTCTTCTGGGATTGTTCACAGCTCTGTTTAGAACCGTAGGTTCTTCCGCAGAAGGTGTGTCCTATGCGATTATTATCTGCAACCTTCTTGTTCCGCTGATTGAGAATATTACAATTCCAAAGCCTTTCGGCAGTGAAAAGGCGAAAGGAGGAAGCAAAGCATGAAAAAGAAAACGGCAACGGTTGCCAATACATTAGTATTAGTAGTTGTTACTTTTATAGCGATTCTGGCATTATCGGTTGTCTATCAGGTTACCAAGGGTCCGATTGACCAGGCAGAAATCAACGCCAGAGCAGAAGTTTACAAAGTTGTGTATCCAGAGGCAAAGGGTTTTGCTCAGATTGATAACACAGATGCGCTTCTTGAAGGCTCGGCAGAAATGCTGGCTGGAGCAGGATACGACGGATGCTTTATTAACGATGTTTTAGCAGTAATCGACCCGGCAGATTCCAGTGCGACACCAAAGGGTTATGTTATCGCAGCAACTTCCCCTAGCGGATACGGCGGTAACATTCAGATTGCAGTCGGAATTACTTCTGATGGCACATTGACAGGGTTTAATGTAGTATCCCATTCGGAAACTGCAGGACTTGGCTCCAAGTGTACAGAGCCTGCTTTTACAGAGCAATTTAAAGGAAAAAAAGCAGAACAGCTCGCATATAGCAAGACTGGCGCTTCTGCTGACAATGAAATTGATGCTATTGGCGGTGCAACCATTACGACAGGTGCTGTAACCGATGCAGCCAATGCAGCCATCGCATTCTACCAAGCTAACTTCGGCGGCGGGCTTGCGCCGACAGAGGAGGCAGACCCGATGGAAAAAGCGTTCCCGGGCATTGCTCCGGAAGAATTGACAGACATTGAATTCAGTGAAGTCAGCGGTGAAGACTATACAGTCAATGAGGTCAAAGATGCAAAGGGCGAAGGCTATGTCGTTATTGTAACTGCACATAATGGTTATGATGGAGATTTACAGATTGCACTGGGAATCGGAAGCGATGGAGTCATCAAAGGCTTTTCCACGCTGATTTGTAACGAGACAAAGACCCTTGGCGGACAGTGTACCAGCGATGAGTTTGCAGCGCAGTTTATCGGTATGAAGGCAGCGACTGTTTCCCACGTTTCTTCTGGTGCAAAGCAGGAAAACAATGAAATTGACATGATTGCTGGTGCGACAATTACAACGGATGCTGTATTGACAGCGGTAAACGGTGCAATTGAGTATTACAATAATGAACTGAAAGGAGCGTGAGGTAGATGAAAGCAGTATTAGAAAGATTATATAACGGCATCATCAAGGAAAATCCAACCTTTGTGCTCATGCTCGGCATGTGTCCGACTCTTGCAGTAACTACCAGTGCCAGCAACGGTTTCGGTATGGGTATCGCTACCATGGCGGTACTGATTATGTCGAATCTCATCATTTCACTTTTACGGAAGGTGATTCCAAACGGTGTCAGAGTACCGGTTTATATCATCATTATTGCATCATTTGTAACAATTGTGGAACTTTTGATGCATGCATATATGACATTCCTTTATGAAAGTCTAGGAATCTTTATTCCTCTGATTGTAGTAAACTGTATCATTTTAGGAAGAGCAGAGACTTATGCGTCCAAATATGGACCATTCCTATCCATCTTTGATGGTGTAGGCATAGGCCTTGGATTTACCCTAGGGCTTACCGTTATCGGTATGGTGAGAGAACTGATTGGTAATGGGACCATTTTCAACATACAGATTATGCCGGAAAGCTATGAACCGATTTCTATTTTCGTCATGGCACCAGGTGCGTTTTTCGTACTGTCCATACTCTGTATGATTCAGAACAAGCTAAAATTGAAAGGGGCTAACCGTCATGTCAAAGGTGAAGGTGGCTGCAGCGGCAACTGCAAGCAGTGCCCGGCTGTATGTGAGGAGGTAGAGGCAAATGAGTAACAGCTTATTTTTAGTACTTCTTACAACAGCGCTGATTAACAATGTTGTATTGAGTCAGTTTTTAGGAATCTGTCCATTTCTAGGTGTATCTAAGAATGTAAAAACAGCTGCTGGTATGAGTGGTGCAGTAATCTTCGTTATTACTATTGCTTCCGCAGTGTCCAGCTTGCTCTATGATTACTTGCTGGTAAGGTTTGATTTGACTTACCTGAGAACTATCGTGTTCATTATGGTAATCGCTTTTCTGGTACAGCTTGTAGAGCTATTCCTGAAGAAAGCTATTCCGCCGCTTTATCAGAGCTTAGGTGTATTCCTGCCGTTGATTACGACCAACTGTGCGGTGCTTGGTACAGCGCTGACCAACGTGCAGTCAGGAAATGACTTCATCACAAGTGTTGTATCCGGAATTGGAACTGCTGTCGGCTTTGGTATTGCCATCATTATCATGGCGGGTGTGAGAGAAAAGAGCGAGACTAATGATTTCCCTGATTCCTTCAGGGGAACACCGGCTGTATTAATGACAGCTTGTTTGATGTCTATCGCATTTTATGGATTCGGTATGTTAGCATAGAGGAGGGACCAGATATGAATATGAGTGAAATTGTAATCGCAGTCGTTTCTCTGTGTGCGATTAGTGCAATCATCGGTATTGCGCTCAGTATTGCTGAAAAAGTGTTCCACGTAGAAGTCAATGAGCTTGAAGTGGCAGTTCGTGAAGTGTTGCCCGGCAGTAACTGTGGTGGCTGTGGCTACGCAGGCTGTGACGCCCTTGCAAAAGCCATTGCAGAAGGCAGCACTCCAGTAACTGCATGTCCTGTAGGTGGTAAGCCTGTTGCAGAGGAAATCGCAAAGATTATGGGACAGGAAGTAGGCGACATGGAGAAAATGGTTGCTTATGTCAGATGTAACGGAACCAGCGACATGAAACAGGTGGATTATCAGTACATCGGTATCGAAAGCTGTGCTTATGCGGCTAAAATGCCGGGTTCCAGCCCGTATGCCTGCAAATATGGCTGTTTGGGCTATGGTTCCTGCGCAAAGGTTTGTCCGGAGAGAGCAATCCGTATCATCGATAAGAAAGCCGTTGTAGACGAAGCGCTTTGTATTGCCTGCGGAAAGTGTATCAAAGTTTGTCCGCACGACTTAATTGAATTGGTACCGGCTGCTTCAACTCACAGAGTGCAGTGCATATCTCTTGCTAAGGGCAAAGAGGTAATGAACGCCTGCAAAGCAGGATGTATCGGCTGTGGGCTTTGCGCAAAGAACTGCCCATCAGATGCAATTGTAATGGAAAATAACATTGCAAGAATCGATTACAGCAAATGTACGCATTGCGGTGCATGTGCGGAGAAGTGTCCGAGAAAGATTATTAAAGTGTTTGAGTAATCATGAATCTTTGATAAAATATTGACAATTGAGAGATTGTTCGATATAATATAACTATACGCTAATACTAAAATATGAAAAGAAAATTAGGAGAGAAAACTATGCTGAAGATGAAAAAATTATTAATTTCCGCATTGGCGCTCGCTATGGTATTTTCCTTTGCTGCTTGTGGCAGCTCTGATGATGGTGGTGACAATGCTGGCGGCGACGCAAATGCGGCTGGAGCAAAGACTGGTTATGCAGTAGTAAGCTCTATCGCAGATGTTGAAGATGAAACCTTGACTATTGATTCTGTAGTTGCTGCTGTTCTGGTTGATGCTGACGGCAAAATCGTTAGCCTGAAAGTTGACGAAATGCAGATTAAGCCGGACCTTGGAACTGATGACGGCTCTGTTGCTGATCTGAGATCCAAGCTGGAAAAGAAAGAAGACTACAACATGAAGGGCGCTTCCCCAATCGAAAAAGAGTGGTATGAACAGATTGCTGCATTAGAAGAATGGGCAGTAGGTAAATCTGCTGACGAAGTAGCTGCTGGTATCGGTGAAGACGGTTATCCGACTGACGAAGATTTGACTGCCGGCTGCACTATCTTCTTAAACGACATCGTAACAGCAATCACTAACGCAGTTAACAATGCACAGGATTTAGGCGCTTCTGCAGATGATACTCTGAAGCTGGCTGTAACAGCTGAAAAATCTTATCAGAGCAGCGATGAAAATCTGCAGTATGACGCAGCTTATGCAGCTGTAACTGTAGATGCTGAAGGCAAAATTACTTCTTGCCTCATCGACGCTTCTCAGGCAAAATGCGCATTAGACGGCGGAAAATTCAAGGTTGAAGCCGGAAGCTACATGACTAAAAAAGAATTGAAGGAAGACTATAACATGAAGGGTGCTTCCCCAATCGAAAAAGAATGGTACGAACAGGCTGCTGCTTATGAAAAGTGGGCAGTAGGCAAAACTGTAGACGAAATTACTGGAGCTGTTGATGGCGATGGATATCCTACAGATGAAGACCTTCTGGCTGGCTGTACAATTGTAATTTCCGCTATCGCTGCTACTATTGAAGCTGCAATGGCAAAATAATTACTGACGGAGTTTGAAAGAGAGCAAGGGCTTCTTTGCTCTCTTTTCCATAGTAAACATGAAGAAAAAAATTATCCTGTTATTCATCGCATTTGTGATGGTATGCACTGGGTGTGGGAATTCCGAAGGCGGTAAGACGGAGAGGTTTTCCTCAAGTTTTATCGACGTCTTTGATACGGCCTCGACGGTAATTGCTTACGATAATAGCCAGGAGGACTTTGATGCCCATTTAGAAACCTTTCATCAAATGCTGGAAGAATATAATAAGCTGTATGATATTTACAATACTTACGATGGTATGGTGAATCTTGCTGTCATCAATCAGCGTGCAAAAGACGAACCGGTAGAGGTCGATCAAAGGATTATTGATCTTCTGGAATATTGCCGGGAAGTTTACGATATGAGCAATGGACAGACCAACATTTGCTTTGGCACAGTACTTTCTCTCTGGCATGACAGCAGAACCTATTCTGTAAACAACCCCGAAAAAGCGTATCTTCCGGATATGCAGGAGTTGAAGCAGGCGGCAGAACATACAGACTTTGACGACTTAATCATTGATAAAGAAAAACGTACTGTTTATTTTAAGGATCCAAATCTGCGTTTAGATGTAGGTGCTGTAGCAAAGGGATTTGCGGTCAGAGAGGCCTCAGCTTACGCAAAAGAAAATCTCTGGTCCTCGGCGGCAATCAGTATCGGAGGAAATGTAGTAACCTTCGGTTACAAGAATGACGATGGGAAGACACTTTGGAACATCGGGATAGAAAGTCCTGACCCTGACAGCAAGGAAAACCTTGAGAGTCTTGCAATCACAGAGCTTTCAGTAGTAACTAGCGGAGATTATCAGAGATATTATATCGTTGATGGAAAGAAATACTGCCACATTATCAATCCGAAGACTCTAATGCCGGCGGAATATATGGCAAGCGTTTCGGTGCTTTGCAAGGATTCTGCGCTGGGCGATGCCTTGTCCACAACTCTTTTCAATATGTCAATTGAGGAGGGACGCAGTCTTGTGGATTCCATGGACGATGTGGAAGCCGTTTGGGTGGATAAAGACTATAAAAAGACCTATAGCGCAGGTTTTGAGCAATATATAAAATAGGAGGAATAGTATGAAACAGAGTGCACATTTTAATCCGAAATCTACCAGCTGGGTGATTTCGCTGGTTGTCATGATTGCAGTTTCTGCGGCAGTGATTTTTGGTTCAGAGGCGATTTATGGCAGTGCAAATAAGAAATATACAGAACCTGTGGAAGTGGACTTTACCATTGCCTCCACACAGGATATTGATATCGCAGGCACCAATGCAGCAGACTATAACGTAACTGCAGTGGAAGAAGCGTACGATACAGCTGGTGCTTTGGTAGGCTATGTTGTAAAGGGAACTACAGTAGGCTACAATGCTGAAGAGCCGATTGAACTGGCTGTCACTATTTCTGCAGATGGCACGTTAGTGCTTGGTGTTGATGTACTACGCCAGAAAGAAACTGAATATCTGGGCGAAAAAATCGCAACAGATGCTTTTAAAGGTCAGTTTACAGGAAGATATCTGCCGGTTGTGATTGCAGGCGAAACTGCACAGGGCTCTCCAATTGATGCAATTTCCAAGGCAACCATTTCTTCTAAGGCGGTGGTGGACGGTGTAAACCGCGCACAGGAATTTGTATTGGCAAACTATACAGTATCTGCTGCTGAATAAATATCGAGTATAAAAGACCTGGCAAATCATTGTCAGGTCTTTTAATATGCGTGCGGTTATTTAAATGTATCCTTTGCTTTTGGAGCTTCTTTGTAGGCGTTGAGTGCGTATACCATGTTGTATTGCAGGTGCAGCCGCATGATATTAGCAGCTTCATCAAAATCTCCTAGCTTGATATTCTCTAAAATCTCGCGGTGCCCCATATGAATGTTTTCTACATGAACAGGATCGTCATAATAGTACATATTAGAGAAGAAGTAAATCTTAGCACGTACTTTTTTAGCGGCTTCATCTAGGTAATGATTTTGGGCATGGCGGTAAAATACGAGATGAACGTCATCAGAATAGTATCGCCATTTATCGATATTACCCTCAGACAGATATTTATCCCCGGCTTCCATGATTTTTTCAAGTTCGTAAATAAGCGGCGCTGTAGTGAAGGAATTTTTGCAGAAAAGGATGGCAAGTGCGTCAAGTTCGCTGATACATTGATAAAGTTTCTGGATATCCGATTCAGTGAATTCTGTTACTGCAACACCTAAATTGGAATAGTAGTTAACTAGACCATCGTCGATCAGTCTGGTTAAGGCCTCTCGAACCGGTGTCTGACTGACCTGAAAACGGTTCTTCAAATCGTGCAGGGTCAGTTTCTGCCCAAATATGAGTTTCTGTGTTGTGATATCGTGGAAAAGTTCCTGATAAATCTGTTCGGATAAAGTAGTTTTATTGCTCATTGAAGTCCTCTCAAAATCAATAAAAGAATATCTGTATTTTACCATATTATATAGAAAAATGCAAATTGTTTATAATATAAAGATAAATTTTGCAAAATAGTAAAGAAAAATTTGTGCAGAAATAAGAACGCAATAAACCGTCTTATGAAGAATTGATTTTAAAATCAGTGCTTTTATGCTATAATGATGACAACTTTGGCAAGGAGGAGTTCAACATGATAAAGCAATATGTGGTTGACGCTTTTACGGATCGCGTATTTGGGGTAATCCTGCCGCGATCTGTATTTTAGAACAGTGGATATCAGATGAACTGATGATGGATATTACAATAGAAAATAATTTGTTCGAAACGGCTTTTGCAGTGAAGGAGGGAGACGGATACCATTTGCGGTGGTTTACACCGGGTGGAGAAATTGACCTTTGTGGACATGCTACCCTGGCGACAGCTTTTGTTTTAATGCAGGAATATGAAAGGGGTGCAGAGCAGATTATATTTCATACCTTGAGCGGCAAGCTGACAGTGGTGAAAGCCGGCGATCTTTACGAGATGGATTTTCCCGCTTATAATCTGCAGCCGGTAGCGGTGACAGAAGAAATGATAGCGGCAATCGGCGCAAGACCGAAGGCGGCCTATATGGGACGCGACCTTCTTTGTGTATTTGATGATGTTGGGATTATAGAAAGCCTTGCGCCGAATCAGGAAAAGCTAAAAGCTCTGGATGGTTTACTGTTGCAGGTAACTGCACCGGGAAACGATGTGGACTGCGTGTCTCGCACCTTTGCGCCGAAACTAAATGTGTCGGAAGACCCAGTTTGTGGTTCTGGGCACTGCCATATCATACCATACTGGGCAGAGGTCTTGGGGAAAAAAGAACTAATCGCATATCAAGCGTCTAAAAGAGGAGGTACCTTGTATTGCAGACTTGACGCAGATCGCGTAAAGCTGGCAGGAAAAGCAGCGCTTTATTCTGTCGCAGAACTTAACGTAGACAGATAATCTCATCAATTTAAAAAGCTGTCTTGCATTTTATAGGCAAGACAGCTTTTGCTTTTAATTATTCTTTTTTTGATATTCCTGATAAGCATTCAGAGCATAGACCATATCGAACTGGAGATGCTTGCGCATGAGGTTTGCTGCGCTGTCAAAATCACCTTTGCTGATATACTGGAAAATTTCACCGTGGCGGAGGTTGATTTCGTCCACATTGACTGGCTGATAATATAAGCAGGACAGTACCTCGACCTGGGAGCGCAGTCTCTTGGCTGCATCGTTAAGATACTCATTCTGTGCATGCCGGTAAAAGGCAATGTGGAACTCCTCAGAGTAATCTTTCCATTCATTTATCTTGTTATCAGCAAGAAGGGCATTGCCTTTCTTGATAATCTGCTCCAGCTCAAAGACAAGGGGAGCTTCGGAAAAGGAATTTTTACAAAACTGGATTGCCAGTGCATCAAGTTCCCCAATCAGCTGGAAAATTTGGCGAATATCACTTTCGGTAAATTGCCTTACGGTAACGCCGCAGTTGGAGTAGTAGGTAACCAGCCCATTTTCAGAAAGCCGGGTCAGCGCTTCTCTAATCGGGGTATGACTTACATTGAATCGCTCTTTTAGCATTTTTAGCGTAAGCTTTTGACCGCAGACCAGTCTCTGGTCAGTAATATCATGATAAAGTTCATCGTAAATATGCTCGGATAATGTAGTACTGTTTGCCATGATGAATCCTCCTAAAACAATCTATTTATATTTTAGCAAAATTTTGAAGAAAATTCAAGAGATAAATAAAAAGAGATAATATATTGCAAAATATTACAATTTTAATCAAAAATATTTGAGTACAGTACAAAATATTGCGAACAATTTGCAAGAACTGTTGACAGAAAAATAGAACTAGTGATATAATTAGACTATAGTACAAACCGAAGTTCAATAAAATAAAGGAAATGATTGATGACATACATAACCAATATTCAGAAATATTGCATTCATGACGGAGCGGGCATCAGAACCACAGTATTTTTCAAGGGGTGTCCATTGAAATGCAAGTGGTGTCACAACCCGGAAACGCAGAATCCGGACAGACAGATTCGCATCTTTCAAGAGCGGTGTGTCTCTTGCGGCGGCTGTATCAAGACCTGCGGAATTGGTGCGATTCAAATGCAGGAAGATGGGATATCTGTAGATATGAATCTTTGCAGAAAATGCGGCAAATGTGTAGACTCTTGCAAGCATCAGGCGCTTGAAAGAGTAGGGCGCAGCTATGAAGCTGCGAAGCTGGTAAAAATGCTGGAAGCAGATCAGATTTTTTATGAGGAATCTGACGGAGGCGTAACCCTTTCCGGCGGTGAAGTTATGGGGGTTGAGACGGGCTATTTGAAGAACCTGGTGCAGGCGCTTTACGATAGGGGCATTTCAGTCAATATTGACACCTGTGGTTTTTGTTCATGGGAGAAATTTGAAGAAATTTTACCTTATATAGATACTTTTTTATATGATTTAAAAGCGTTAGATTTGGAAAAACACCAGCATTATACAGGCGTGGACAATAATCTGATTTTAGAAAATCTGCAGAAGCTGTCAAAAACAGGTGCTAAGATCTGGCTCAGGCTGCCTCTGGCAAAGCCGGTCAACAGTTCGTCAGAAGATATAGAATCTGTTGGACGCTGGCTCAGAGAGAATCACATAGCGCCGGCACAAATCAATTTAATTCCGTATCATGATCACGGCAAAGATAAATACCGGCAGCTGGGTGAAACCTACGAAGATGTATTTGCGCCGCCGACAGATGGCGAATTGTCGGATTATCAGAACATATTACAGCAAATGGGATTTCAGAACGTAAAGATTGGAGGATAAGAAGATGGAACAAAGAGGCATGAATGAGAGAGTGCAGAAGCTGCGGGAAAAGAGCGTAACCACTCAGCCTTACATCGACATGGAGCGCGCGAAGATTATGACGGAAACCTATAAGCAGTTTGAGGGAGTGCTTTCCGTACCGGAGCTGCGGGGACAGGCGCTGAAGGATTACTGTGAGAAAAAGACCCTTTACATCGGCGAAGGGGAATTGATTGTGGGAGAAAAAGGTGCGTCGCCCCAAGGTGCGCCGACCTTTCCAGAACTTTGCTGTCACAGTATGGAAGACATGCACGTGATGAACGACAGGGATTTAATCAATTTTTCTGTCGATGAGGCGGGATTTGCACTGCAGGAAGCGGAGATTATCCCTTACTGGCAGAATCGCACCATCAGGAAGAAAATTTTAGACCATATGAGCCAGGAATGGAAAGATGCTTATGAAGCAGGGATTTTTACAGAGTTCATGGAGCAGAGAGGTCCGGGACATACCGTTTGTGGCAATCGGATTTACGTGGAAGGATTTGCAGAGCGTATTGAAAGAATTGAAACAGAGCTAAAAAACATCGATTATTATAACGACCCGCAGGCACTGGCAAAGGAACACGAACTGAAAGGTATGAAGCTGGCGTGCGAGGGCATTATCGCACTGGGCGCAAGATATGCAAGCTATGCAGGCGAGCTTGCGGAACAGGAAACTGACGAAAAACGCAAGGCGGAGCTTCAGCAGATTTCCGAAAACTGCAGGGTAGTACCGGAGCATGCGCCGAAAACCTTTTGGCAGGCGATTCAGATGTACTGGTTTGTACATATCTGCGTGACTGGCGAACTGAACAACTGGGATGCGTTTTCACCGGGCAGACTGGATCAACATTTGATTCCATTTTATAGAAAAGACACCGAAGACGGCGTCCTGGACAGAGAAAAAGCGCTGGAACTTTTGGAGTGCCTGTGGGTAAAATTCAACAACCAGCCGGCGCCGCCGAAGGTAGGCATCACCTTGAAAGAAAGCAGCACCTATACGGACTTTGTAAACATCAATACCGGCGGGATCACGCCGGACGGGGAAAACGGCGTCAACGAGGTCAGCTATCTGATCTTAGACTGTATGGACGACATGCGTCTGCTACAGCCTAGCTCCAACGTGCAGATCAGCAGAAAAACGCCGAAAAAATTCCTGAAAAGAGCCTGTGAGATTTCCAGACAGGGATGGGGACAGCCGGCATTTTATAATACAGAAGCCATCGTCATGGAACTGGTCAATGCAGGAAAATCCATTGCGGATGCTCGCCTTGGCGGCACCAGCGGCTGCGTAGAAACCGGCGCGTTCGGAAACGAAGCATATATTTTGAACGGGTACTTCAACCTGCCGAAGATTTTGGAAATCACTCTGCACAATGGCTTTGACCCGGTAGGCGGAAAGCGGCTGGGACTGAAGACCGGCGAGGCTACAGATTATCACAGCTATGAGGAGTTAGAAAAAGCATACTTCGCGCAGGTGGAATACTTCCTGGACATCAAGGTGAGAGGCACCAATGTGATAGAGCAGATTTACGCGAAGAACATGCCGGTACCCCTTCTTTCCTCCATTACCAACGACTGTATCGCAAAAGGCATGGATTACAATGCAGGAGGCGCCAGATACAATACCAGCTATATTCAGGGGGTCGGCATCGGCACCATTACCGACTGTCTGTCCGCGATTAAATACAACGTTTACGATGAAAAGCGTTTTGATATGAAGCAGCTGATGGAAGCGCTGGCAGACGACTTTGCAGGCCACGATGATATCTATCACTGGGTACACGACGCTAGCCCGAAATACGGCAATGACGACGATTACGCGGACGACATCATGAAAAAAGTTTTCGCCTATTTCAGAGATTCCGTAACGGGAAGACCGAATACTAAGGGCGGACATTTCCGCATCGATATGCTGCCGACTACCTGTCACGTTTATTTCGGCGAGGTGATGCTGGCAAGCGCCAACGGCAGACACGCCCACATGCCGGTATCCGAGGGGATTTCACCGGAAAAAGGGGCGGACATTTACGGACCGACCAGCGTCATCAAATCGGCGGCAAAGATGGATCATCTGACCACAGGCGGCACCCTGCTCAACCAGAAATTTACGCCGAAAACCGTGGAAGGAGATACGGGTCTGGAACAGATGGCAAACCTGATTCGATCCTATTTTGCCATGGATGGTCACCACATCCAGTTTAACGTGGTGGGCAGAGATACGTTGATTGAGGCGCAGAAACATCCGGAGGAAAACAAGGATTTGATCGTGCGCGTGGCGGGTTACAGCGACTATTTCCGCAACCTGTCCAAAGCGCTGCAGGATGAAATCATCATGAGAACCGAACAGGATTTTAACTAGGAGGAAAAAAGATGGAACTGAACTATAAGCGTACCAATATTTGGAAGAATGCTTCCGCAGAAAAGAAAAACAGTATTATGGAAACGGCAGCAGATTTTAAGGCGTTTAACGACGCGTCCAAGACAGAACGCCTCTGTGTGGCGGAGGCGGTCAGACGGGCAGAGGCGAAAGGCTTTGTTGATATCACGAGAAAGGACAGCGTGAACGCCGGCGACAAGGTGTACTATAACGATAACGGAAAGCTGCTCTATTTGACTGTGGTCGGAAAGAAGCCGCTAACGGAGGGCGCAAACATTGTGGCAGCTCATACTGACTGTACACGTCTTGACTTTAAGATTCTGCCAATCTTTGAAAAAGATGGTTTTGCTTACGGAAAGACCTGCATGTACAGCCTTTCCAAGCTGGAGAAATGGACCAGCACGCCTCTGTCCATGTACGGCACCGTGGTGCGCAAAGACGGTTCTGTCATAGAAATTGCAGAGGGTGCGTCGGAAGACGAACCGGCTCTCTTTATCACCGATATGTCGCTGCACTATTCTGTGGAGCAGGGGCAGAGAAAGCAGGAAGAAGCCTATAACCATGAGCAGATGAATGTGTTCCTGGGCGCAACCCCTGCGGAAGGAGATATGGCAAACGCCGTAAAAGAAAATATTTTGCAGTATCTTTACGAAAAGTATGGTATGATAGAAGAAGACTTTATCAGTGCGGAAATCGAAATCGTACCGGCAGGCAGGACCAGAGATATTGGTCTTGACAGCAGCGCGCTGTGCGGCTACGGTTTTGACGATCGGGCGGCGGTCTATGCGCAGCTTCATGGCATTTTGGCGTGCCAGGCGCCGGAACGAACCGCAATTGCCATCTTTGCGGATAAAGAAGAAATTGGTTTTGAAGGACGTTCCGGTTCCCATTCCAGAGTAACGGACTATTTCCTCCGTTTGCTGGCGGAAAAGAGCGGATGCGGCGGAGATGGAATTGCACTGAACAAAATTCAGCTGGGCAGCAAAGTGATGTCGCTGGAAGCGGTCTGCGGTAATGACCCTAACTATCCGGAACTCTGTGAACCGTACAGCGGGTCACTCTTGGGACACGGGCTGCAGGTGATTAAGTATGCCAGCCGTTACGGCAAGATGAGCACCAGCGAAGCCAGCGCGGAATTCTTGGGACAGGTGCGCAAAGTCTTTAACGATAACGGCGTGATCTGGCAGCCTTTTGCGGGGATTGAGAAGTTCGGCGGCTTTGGCACCATGTCAATGGATTATTCCAATATGGGCATGGAAAGCTTTGACGCTGCAATCTGTGTGCTGGGCGCCCATTCGCCATATGAGTTTATGTTAAAGAGCGATTTGTACGAGGCATGCGCTGCCTGCCGCGTATTCTTTGAAAAATTACAATAAGAGAGGTTGAGACTTATGAAAATTGGATTTATCGGCTGCGGCAATATGGCTTCCGCTATCATGGGCGGTATCATTAAGGAAAAGGTGTTCGCGCCTTCTGACATCTACGGAACGGACGCGCTGGCTTTAGCGGCGGAAAAAGCGGCGGAGAAGTTTGGCATCCAAAAAGCCGCGGGCAATGTGGATTTAGTAAAAGCAGTGGATATCGTGGTGCTGGCGGTAAAACCGCAGTATTATCAGACGGTTATCGAGGAAATTCGGGACGCGGTAGAACATCAGCTTGTGATTACCATCGCGCCGGGTAAAACCCTTGCATGGCTTTCCGAACAGTTCGGAAAGGATGTGCGCATTATCAGAACTATGCCGAACACGCCAGCTATGGTGGGCTGCGGCATGACGGCAATGTGCTGCAATACATTTGTTACAGAAGAAGACAAGGAAACTGCCAGCAGAATTTTAGGCGGTTTTGGAGACTATGAGATTATTGCTGAGAACGTGATGGATGCTGTAGTTGCAGTTAGCGGCAGTTCTCCTGCCTACGTATTTATGATGATCGAAGCCATGGCGGACGCGGCAGTCATGGGCGGCATGCCGAGACCGCAAGCATATAAATTTGCAGCGAAAGCGGTGGAAGGCAGTGCAGCAATGGTCTCCCAGCTGGGCAAGCACCCAGGCGAACTGAAGGATATGGTGTGTTCGCCGGCAGGTACGACGATAGAGGCGGTGCGTGTGCTGGAAGAAAGAGGATTCCGCAGCGCTTTGATCGAGTGTATGCAGGCATGTATGGATAAAGCAGCGAGCATGTAAGGCTGTCATGAGGGAAACGATGGGTAAAGAAACTCGCAGGGACATGAAAAGCCGAATTATCGATGCCGCGTGGAAGCTGTTTCGGGAGAAAGGATATGAAGATACAACACTGGACAATATTCTGGAGGAAGCAGGGATTGCCAAGGGTTCTTTTTACTATTATTTCCGGAGCAAAGGCGACTTGCTTGCGACCTGGTCTGATATTCTGGATGAGAAATACGCGGAGCTGGAGAAAGAACTGAAACCGGAAATGGATAGCTTTCAGAAGCTGCTTTTTCTCAACGGTGAAGTCCACGCTATGATAGAAGATATGACCTCGCCAAATCTAATCGCTTCGATGTATGCGGAGCAGCTGCAGGGCAAGGGATATCGTCATCTGCTGGATACGAATCGTGTGTACTTTCGCTTGATTACCAGAATCATCGAGGAAGGACAGCTCAGAGGGGAACTTACCAGAGATAAAACGGTCAGCCAGCTGGTGCGTGCTTATGTGATGACGGAGCGAGCCATTGTAACAGACTGGTGTCTCACGGGCGGCGCGTATTCCCTTTCGGAATACAGCAGGGAAATGATGCCGCTGCTGCTTGGATTTTTTCAGAGAAAGGAAAACAAGGCATGAATGATTCCACTGCAGTGATAGAATTTGCAATGGATAATACGCAGCTGGGCAGTGTAGTAATCCGATTATATGAAAGGGAAGCGCCGGAGACGGTCGCTTCCTTTATTCGCATGGCAAAGGCAGGGCTTTATGACGGCAGGCAGATTCGCCGCATTGTGCCGGACTTTGTTTTGCAGCCCAGCTATACCCATTTTGATGATTCACGCTGCGATGTGGAACTAGTCGCAGAGTGCGCGCTGAATGGATTTGTCAACCGCGTGCCCTTTGAAAAGGGAACAGTTGCCATGAGCGGCGATGGAAAAATCGCATCAGGCAGTGAGTTTTACATTGTACTGTCCGATGAGGCAGGCAAGCGGCTTTCCGGAAATTTTGCCGCTTTTGGCAAAGTGATTTCCGGCTGGGACGTTGTGGAACGCATTACGAATCTGCCACTCATTCCTGTGCCTAATGATGACGGCGTGGAGATCAACGTGCCCAAGACGCCGGTTTATATGCAACGAGTGAATATAGAAAAATCCCTTGACTCTAACGTTACGTCATCGTTTATACTGTAGTTACACGGGAGGAAATCAGTATGAAAACAGTAAAAGAGGTCAGTGCATTTACCGGCGTCAGTGTGCGCACACTGCATCATTATGATGCCATCGGGCTTTTGAAACCGGACGCTGTGACGGAGGCAGGCTACCGGCTGTACGGTGATACAGCACTGGCACGGCTGCAGCAGATTTTGCTGTTTCGAGAACTGGAATTTCCCTTAAAGGAGATCAAAGAGATTCTGGGAAGTCCGGACTTTGACAGAGACAAGGCGCTTACGCAGCAGATTACTTTGCTGACGATGAAAAAGCAGCACCTTGAAAATCTCATTGAACTTGCCCGTGAAATCAAAACGACAGGAGTGAGCAATATGGATTTTACACCATTTGATACAAGTAAAATGGACGAATACGCGGCGCGCGCAAAAGCGGCATACGGGAAAACCTCTGCGTACAAGGAATTTACCGAAAAGACGAAAAACTGCACCGGAGAGGAGATGCAGCATATGGGCATGCAGATGATGGACATTTTCGCGGAATTCGGCGCTATGCGGGAAAGCGCGCCGGAATCTGATAAGGTGCAGGCACAGGTGCGCAGGCTGCAGGATTTTATTACGGAACACTACTATACCTGTACCGATGAGATCTTAGCAGGGCTTGGCGCGATGTATATCGCAGACGCGGAATTTTCGGCAAACATCGATAAAGCTGGGGGCGCCGGTACGGCGGCCTTTGTCAGCCGGGCGATAGAGGTATATTGCAGGCGGTAAAAGGATGTAAGCTGCAGAGTTGTGCATATGAATGTGATAAAACCGTTTCTGCACAACTTTTAGCCTAGTTGATTGTGCAAGGAAGGATTGAAATGCGAAATTTGCACAACTTTTAGTGAAGAAGGGCAAACTGGCATGCAGTATGTTGTGCAAAACAGGATGAAATCATCTCGTTTTGCACAACTTTTTTGATGGAAAAAATGTTTTTCGTGTTACAAAGCGCAAAAGTTGTGCAAGAGGCAGCATGGTCAGCAGGATTTGCACACCTTGCATCGTGAAAGTTGTGCGGATTGGAGATAAATTGACAGCATATGCACAACTGACGAAGTATAAGAAAGATGTGGGTTAGTGTGCACTTGTTGCATTTTATTAAAAAGTACCATAATTCCGTCGTATAATCCATCGCTTTCCTGCAGAAGGGACTGTGCGTGGAATGGCATTATCCAAATCAAAACTGGGAACTCTATTATGTGGCGGACGGCAAAATTCGTTTTGATGTGGAAGGTGAAACCTACATTGCAGAGAAGGATTGTCTGGTACATATTCCGCCGTACCATACCCACGAACTTGAGGTGCTGGAAGACGCGCAGATGTTTGACTATGGTGGAGAGACTTATACCCTTGAACTTTTGGAAGACTACAAATCACTTCAGACTCATCAGCCGGAAAAGCTGAAAGACCCGGAATTCGGGTTCTGCATTTATGACAATATTGACGACAGCGCTTTTGGAGATTCGGCAGCTTTTGCACATCGGCATCCGTTTTATGAGATTGTGTTCCTTGAAGAGACAGATGGAGCGCATATCATCGATTACACGGCGTACGATGACCTGAAAAATGTGGTTTTTCTTATCAGTCCCGGTCAGGTACACTACTGGAAAAATGTCACCAGGGCGAAAGGCATTCTTATTTATTTCCAGGAGGAGTTTCTGTTTCAGTCCAGCATCAGTGTCAGTTCTGTTTGGGAAATTCAACTTTTTAAGGAAATGGTAGAAATGCCTGCCATCTATATGGACGAGGATTTTGCACAGACCATGCGGGCAGTCTGCAGGATGATGCTGAGAGAATATGAAAGCAAGTCGCCCGACTATGCGCAGGTGCTGCGGGCATGTCTCAATATTTTGTTGATTTATTTTCACAGGCGGCATCGAGAAATTGCACATCAGGGCATAGAACGAACGCCTGGCATGGCAGGGGAACTGCATCTGCGGCTTCAAAATCTAATCGATCAGCGTGTTTGTGAAAACTTATCAGTATCGGAATATGCGGAAATTTGGGGGGTTAGCCAGAGTCATCTTAATGAGCAAATTAAAAAAATCACCGGCAAAACAGTAGGTACTTTGATCCGTGAGGCACAGTTTTCGGAGGCGAAGCGACTATTAGTAAATACAGAACTTAATGTAACTGAAATTGCAGAAACTATGCGCTTTCAGGATACCGCATATTTCTGCAGGGCATTTAAGCGGCAGGTCGGCATGTCCCCAAGTCAGTATCGGGCGAAATGCCGGGAAAATAAAGTCTCACAATAATATACGGTCGGAACAAACAGGAATTTCAATCTGCACGATGTACTCCTTCATAGACTCTGTTACGTTGTCGTTAATTATCATTTCATAGGAGTATCCTGAAAGCTGCAGATTATGGTCTGTGGCATAAGAAAAAATTTCCTCGTATTTGGAGGACATTTGACTCCAATCACCCTGGTAAAATGCTTGCAGATAGTCGCCCGCAGGCTGCATATGCAGTCCCTCGCTTTGAATGGGGAAAGGAACTTCGATGAACAGACTGCTGTAATCTTCAAATTGTTTTTCCAGCAGACTTTTGACAGAAATCATCGTGCCGTAGGAAGCGTCGTGAAGGCGGCGCAGTTGATATTTTTGTGTTTCTTCCAGAATCATTTCTACTTGTTCATCATAGGATGTCTGTTTGTCGATAGGAACTGTGACCAGACAGGAGGCATCTTTTTTGATGCGGCGGATTTCTGATAAATCCATGTGCAGCAGATGCTCTATGTGCTGACGGCGCGTAGAAAGGTTTTTGCGCATCGCCTGCATATGAGCGATTTTTTTATCGAGCAGAAGTATGTTCTTGTCCAGCAGCTTTTGCAGCGTTTCTGCGGATCGATGTGCGATAAAGGTTTGTATTTCGCTGACAGGAACATCTAATTCTCTGAGCATTAAAATGGTTTCGAGCAGCGCGCTTTGATGATAATTGTAGTAGCGATAGCCATTTTCAGGGTGGATGAGAGCGGGTTTGAATAGTCCGATTTCGTCATACCACATGAGTGTTTTTTTATTGATTCCGTGGAGGGCGGCAAATTGACCAATCGTGAGAAGTTTTGCGTTCGTATCCATAAAAATTCTCCTTTTTCTCTTGACTGTACAGTTACTGTATGGTTTATGATACTACATACAGTAGAGAAAAACAAGTGCGAGGAGAAGAAAAATGGAAAAACAAAATGCATATGCACAGCCTGTAACACTAGGAAATATCTTGAAGTTCGCGGTACCGACCATTGCAATGAGCGTATTTATGTCTTTTTATACCATGGTGGACGGTCTGTTTGTTTCTAATTTGATTGGCACCAAAGCGCTGTCTGCCATCAATTTGACAGCGCCGTTCATTCAGCTGGTTACGGCAATATCAACCATGCTTGCTACAGGCGGCAGCGCGGTGATTATGCGCAAAATGGGCGAACAAAAGACAGAGGAAGCCAGAGAAGATTTCACTTTTCTCATTCTAGTGAATGTTGTTGTGGGGATTTTTATGTGCGGGCTTGGCTATGGGGTGATGAAGCCAATTCTCACGAATATGGGATTATCTGCGGATGTTATGGGTTATTGCACGGCTTATCTAAGTCGCTATCTATTGTTTACGGTTCCCATTTTGCTGATGAACAATTTTACCCTGTATATGATTGCCAGTGAGAAGGCAAGCCTTTCACTGATTTGCTCCGTCAGCGGCGGCATTTTGAATATGGTGCTTGATTATGTGCTGATTGCCTGGTTTGACATGGGAATCAGCGGTGCGGCTTTGGCAACGGGGCTTGGTTATTCTGTGACGGCGGTCGTAGGTTTGGTTGTCTTCAGCAAGAAAAAAAGCTTACTGCATTTCAGAAAGCCAGTATTTCGTTTGCGCGTTCTTCGCAGTGCCGCATCCAATGGCTGCTCTGAGATGGCAACTGCGCTTGTTACCGGGATTGTCACCATGCTGTTTAACTGGACCATGCTGCGTTATGCAGGAGAAGACGGTGTTGCAGCTGTCACGATTATTATGTACGTACTGATGTTTGCAAGCTCTCTGTATACCGGCTATTCTTATGGCGTCGCACCGATAATCAGTTTTTATGACGGAGAAAAAAATCGTGAAAAATTACAGAAGCTGATTAAGATTAGTCTAAAAGTCATTGGCTGCATTTCCGCAGCAACAGTTGCGCTGTCGCTGCTTCTTACAAAACCGTTAGTTTCTGTTTTCGCGCGGCCAGATAACCCGGTGTTTGATTTAGCGGCAGGCGGAAATCGTATTTGTACGATTGCGTTGTTATTTATTGGCTTTAATATTTTTGTCAGCGGCATGTTTACCGCGTTGTCAAATGGTATTGTATCAGCAGTACTGGCTTTTATGCGATCCTTTGTGTTCATGGTGGTTGCGATGATTGTGCTGCCGTCACTCTTTGGCATTACAGGAATTTGGGTGGCGACACCGGCTGCAGAATTTGGTGCTGTTTTCCTGTCTGCGTTTATGTTCCTGAAATACCGTCGCCGGTACGGATACAGTGCGGAACGTGAGGTTTAGGCTTTCTCAAAATCGTCTAATAGCTTTATATGAGACGGGCAAAGTATTGCGAAAAAGCAAGGCTGCGAAGCGCAGGCGAAATGATTTCGTCTGCGCTTCGCAGCCTTTTGTATGATGAGAACAACTATCTGGTAATTTCTTTTGTTTCCTCTGCTAGCCACCTTTTTATATCTTCTTCCAGCAGCGGCGCCAGCTTCTGGTAAACTTCTCTGTGATAAGCGTTGACCCATGTCAGTTCTTCCTCTGTGAGAAGCTCCGGCAGGATGGCGGCTCTGTCCAGTGGGCACATGGTGATGCATTCAAAGCTGCGGCTGCCGTCCGGATTTTCCACGCAGAGTAGTTCGCTTTCGATGCGTACACCGTGGCTACCTTCGATGTAGATTCCCGGTTCATTGCTGGTAATCATGCCCGGCAGCATGTGGTTGTCGGTCGGTCCAATCATACGAGGACCTTCGTGAACGCTGAGAATGTGTCCTACGCCGTGACCGGTATCGTACTGATAGCTAGGACCCGCTGCCTTTACCTTTTCGCGCGGAAGCTGATCTAGCTCACGTCCTGTGGTTTCCGCGGTAAACTGGGCGTGTTCCAGCGCCAGATAGGCCTGCAGTACCATGGTGTAGTGTGTCTGCATTTCCCGGGTTAGAGCACCCAGAGAAATGGTTCTGGTGATATCCGTCGTACCGCCATCGATATACTGTCCGCCAGAATCTACCAGCAGAAGCCCTTCATCCTTCAGATAGCAGGGATGACCAAGCTTTGTATCGTAGTGGATGCTGGCGGCGTTGACGCCGTAGCCTGCCATGGTTTCAAAGCTTAGTTCGATTAGCCCATCCTGCGCGTAGCGGCACTGCTTCAGATATTCGCTGGCGGAAACCTCGGTGATTTCTATTTTGCCGGCGTTTTTCTTTAACCAGTAAATGAAATTTGCCATGGCGGCGCCGTCTTGAATATGGGCGAATTTGGTCGCCGCGATTTCAGACGGATTCTTGACGGCTTTCATCAATTCAATAGGCCCTGCGCCGTGGATTACTTCTACGGTTTCCGGAATGGACAACATCAGCGCATAGCTGACAAGCCGCTTGTTCAATAGACACTTGCCCCTGGAAAGGGTCTTTAAATCTTCAAATATTTGCAAGTAAGGAAGAACGGTGACGCCAACCGGCACCAGCGCAGTATCGAAGCTCTCATCCAGAATGTAAAGACGGGCGTCTTTTGGCGTAAGCAGGGCGAATGCGAAAAATACTGGCGTATCTGCTACATCATTGCCTCGCAGGTTAAAAAGCCATGCGATATCCTCCAGACTGGTAAGCAGGTGGTAATCTATCCCTTCTTCAGTTAGTGCAGCCTGCACGCGAGCAAGCTTGGACTCTGCGGTTTCTCCAGTGACAGCATCGGGCAGGGCGTAGATTTTTGACGCTTTGATGGCAGGACGATTCTCCCAGATTTCGTCTACCAAGTCCAAATCGTAGACCACTTCGCAGCTGGCAGCGTACTTTTCGCCGTTTTGGAAGCTGACAATGCGCCCGTCAAAGCCTAGTTTAAAACCTTCTCCCGCGATGGTAGGCAGATAGTCTTCGATTTCCGGAACGCCCGGCTGCTGGCATTGCATCATGGAGATACCGGTGCCGTCAAGCTGTTTTGCCGCCTGGATAAAATAGCGGCTGTCAGTCCAGAGTCTGGCGTCATCTTCGGTTACCAGCAGGGTGCCGTTGGAGCCAGTGAAGCCGGACAGGTACTGCCGGCATTTAAAATAATAGTTGACGTATTCGGAGCCGTGAAAATCGGTGGTCGGCACCAGATAGCCGTCCAGTCCATGTTCCTTCATGACGGTGCGAAGACGTGTAATTTCCTGTTTCATTTGAAGGACTCCTCTTTATTTCAGATTTTCCGGGTTCAGCGGTAACAGTTCCGGCAGAACAAATAGTCCGTCTTTTCTGACCAGCACGTCATCAAACCACATTTCTCCGCCGCCGTATTCTGGACGCTGAATCAGGGTTAAATCCCAGTGTACAGCGGAATTATTGCCGTTATAGGCGTTTTCGTAAGCTCTGCCCGGCGTCAGGTGGAAGCTGCCGCAGATTTTCTCGTCGAAGAGGGTATCTTTCATCGGATGGAGAATGTACGGATGTACGCCGATGGCGAATTCGCCGAAGTAGCGAGCGCCTTCGTCGGTATCTAACAGTTCGTTGATTCGTTTGTTATCGTTGCAGGTCGCATCGATAATTTTTCCGTCTTTGACTTCGAAACGAATGTTTTCATAGGTATATCCCTGTTCTTGGGAAGGGGTATTATAGGTAATCACGCCGTTAACAGAATCTCTGACAGGGGAGGTGTAGATTTCACCGTCTGGAATATTGATTTTGCCGTCGCATTTGATGACTGGAATGTCCTTGATAGAAAAGGTAAGGTCAGTACCTGGACCTACGATATGTACCTGATCAGTCTTTTCCATCAGCTTCACCAGCGGATCCATGGCTTTGCTCATTTTTGCGTAATCCATGGTGCAGACATCGTAGTAAAAGTCTGTGAACGCGTCTTCGCTCATAGAGGCAAGCTGCGCCATCGCTGCGTTGGGATATTTCATCACCGACCATTTGGTATCGTTGACCAGCTGTTCTCTGGTCGGGCTGTTGACGCGGAAATACAGGTTCATTTTATCTGCTGGCACGTCAGCCATTTCGGATACGTTGTTGAAGGCTCTAACGCCGATATATACATCCATTTCCCGTCCCTGATAGAGCAGGTAGTCAGTCTGGTATGCAAGTTGTTCTTCTGTGCATCCCATGCAGAGGGCGCGGATAATCGCGGACTCACGGATATTGACGTAAGGCAGACCGCCTGCTTTGTACACATCGGCAATCAGTTGTTTCACAAGCGGGATGCAGACTTCGTTTTCGTATTCGATGAGTACTTTTTCACCTTTTTGCACGTTGGTAGAATAATTTACAATCATTTCGGATAATTTTTGATTTCTGGGATCCATGTCAGTACCTCCTTTAGGGTTGATAAAAGAAAAGGGTATGGAGACGATGCTCCATATCCTCTTTAGAATTTTGGTTCATTGGGAAACAGGATATCATCCTTTACCATGAGAAGTCATAGAAGAAATACTCACCCTCAAGCGGCAGGGTATGTACATTCAGATTTGCATTGGCAGCATACAGCATGCCAGGGTTATACAGAATTGCATAGACTGCTTCTTCCTGTACTTTTGTGAAGAGCTTTACATACAGTGCTTCTCTGTCTTTATCATCGATGATGGTAGTTGCTTCTTTGAACATATCTTCGATTTCTTTGTTGGAGTAGCGGGCGTTATTTGCCATACCGATGTAATCTTTGGTCAGTGCCATGGACAGCATCTGTGTATCGCCTTCCAGTCCCATCTGCAGCGCAGTAATGCCGAAGTCTCCCTGTCTCAGTTTATCCAGATAAGCGTTGAATTCCAGAATTTCGATCTGTACTTTCAAACCAACGGCCTCTAAGTTTGCTTGTACCATCTGGGCTAACAGCTTGTATTGTTCTGCGACATACATTTTTCCAAGGTCAGTACCTTCTTTTACGCCGGCTTCTTTCAGCAGGGCTTTTGCTTTTTCTACATCATAAGTGTACTGGATCTGTTCTTCGCTATAGCCCATTCTGCCTGGTGTTAGCAGGTTGGAGTTTGGTTCACCAAGGCCTTCACATACGCTTGCTACGATGGATTCACGGTCGATCGCATAGTTGATTGCTTGACGGAATTTTACGTTGTTGTACGGTTCTTTTTCGGTGTTCATGGCAACGAATCCGAATGTAGTCTGGTCTGCATCAAGAAGCCGCACGCTGTCAACGCCTTCCAGCGTGCTCTTTACGGAAGCATCGATTTCAGCAAAGTCAATTTCGCCGGTCTGGATTGCCATACCCATGGAAGCAACGTCACTGATGACTTTCCAGGTTACCTTTTTAATAGGTGCTTCGCCCTGATAGTATCCGTCGTATGCTTCAAAGACTGCTTTGTCGCCGATATCGTGGCTGACAAATTTGTAAGGACCGCATCCAATCGGTTCCTGTGCAAACGTATTTTCATCTACGGATTCGTAGTATTTTTTACTTGCAATGTAAAGGTCTGACATGCTGGTCAGGAATGGGGCGTATACGTGGGTGGTATAGATTTTGATGGTGTGTGCATCTACGATGTCGTAGTGATCCAGTCCATCTACGACAGCACCCTGATACTGAGATTTTTTGAATAAATCCAGGGAGAAACCAACGTCTTCTGCTGTAACAGGATCTCCGTTGTGGAATGTCACATCATCTCTGAGATAGAAAGTGTAACATTTTCCATCTTCGCTGACTTCCCATTTTTCCGCCACTCTTGATTCCAGCTTGGTCTGGTCTTCATAATTTCTGAAAATCAGTGGATCGTAGATCTGCGCAGTCATACGTGCTTCTGCTGCGGACATGGTGTCGGCAGGGTGCAGGGTTGCATAGTCAGAGTCGATTGCTACGGTCAAATCAGTTTTTGCTTCTCCGCCGCAGCTTGCAAACAGACCCATCACAAGGGTCAGGGACAGCATCAGGGCAAGTCCCTTCATCAATTTCTTTTTCATAATTCTTCTCCTTTCGGTTCTATCACGACTTACAGAATGGACAACGTGCCTATTCTGTAAATTGGAAGACTTGTTTGGTGTATAAGTCAGTCAGTTTGATGGCGCCTCTGACATCTTCCTTGGAGATGATGGAGCTCTGACTGTGTGGAAATCTGTCAACAACGGAAATGCCGCAGACACGAACACCCATGCCACTCATGTTGATGCTGCTGGCGTCTGTGCCGCCTCTGTCCATGACGTCGCGCTGATATTTGATATCGTTTTCTTCGCAGCATGCGATCATAGAGTCGACCAGATATTCGTCCAGCATCGCTGATGGATTGCCCACACTGACGCCGATTCCTTCGCCTACAGCGTTTGCGCCGGTTAGGTCAGTTGGGTAGAAGTGATCCGGCGTTACATCGACAGAAATACCGATGTCCGGCTTGATTCTTTCAGCAGAAACGATCGCACCGCGGCAGCCGACTTCTTCCTGTACCGTAAAGACATAGTAAATATCATTGGGACCGGTGCCGTCGTTTTTCTTTAAAGCCTCAATCAGAATGTAACAGCCGACCCGGTTGTCGAAGGATTTGGCCGTAATTCGTTCGTTTTTCAACTCGTAGTAGTTCCCGATAAAGCCGCAGTAGTCACCGACCTTGACATATTTTTCGGTTTCTTCTTTGGACGTGCAGCCGATGTCTATGTATAGTTTATCTAAATCATTTTTGGCATCCCAGATCATGCCTTCGCAGCCAACTACACCGACAGTGCCGTTCTGGAAGACCACTTTGTCGTTGAAGAGGGCGCCTGCCCAGACAAAACCGACATGGCATACTTTGATGCGACCGTCGCCTTCGATCTTTTTCACCTGCAGACCGATTTCGTCCATATGGGCAGCCAGCATGATTTTTTTCTTGTCAGGATGTTCTTTTCCGTATTTGACAGCGATTAAATTACCTACCGCATCTGTCAACATTTCATCACAGTGACCTTCAATTTCTCTCTTGATGATGGCGCGGATATTTTTTTCGCGGCCTGCTACGCCCCAGGCCTGGGTCAGTTCTTTTAACAGTTCCATTATTTTTCAGTTCCTTTCGCAAGTAAGCTTGCCTTTTCTACCCAGCGGGTCTGATTCATCAGCGGATGGTGCAGTTTGATGGCGTCCTTCGGACATTCCATGACGCAGCAGCCGCAGTACCAGCACTCGTCGGCGTAAGCAACTTCAGGATGTGCGCCTTTTTCTGCCGCCGGGATTAAAACGTCCATCTGGCATGCTTCCATGCAAAGACCGCAGCCGATGCACTTTTCTGTATCAAAGGTGAGAGGTACAGCAGGAGGCGTCTTTCTAATGGTAAATTCTTTCATCGGTTTCATTCGCAGCAGCCTCCTTTCTTTTCCTCAATATAATCTTGATTGTGTTTTTCGTAGTTTTCCTTGATGTTGCCTGCATAATCCAGCGGTACTTCTCTGCGAACTACTTTTTCGCCGTCCTGACTGATTACGATGAACGGTGCTTTTTCTTTGCCGTCATCGTCGGAGCGGAAGAATTCCAGCTTTTCGCAGGTTTGATGTCTTGCCAGACAAGCCTGCAGAATCATCTGAGATACAGTGAGGATATCGAATACTTCCAGCAGTCTCGTCAGTTCATGCGGGTTTGCAGCGTAAGCATTTGGAACGAATTCCTTTTCGTATCTTGCAAGAAGTTCCACACCAGACTCAAGGAGTTCATCACGCTTGATTTCACCGCAGTAATTCTGCATCGCTTTTGCGGTGGCCTCGTTGAGTTCTTTCCAGCTGATGCCTGTTTCCGGATCTGCGTAAAGGGGAGCGTAAACTCGTTCGATTTCTGCGTCAATCTGCGGCTGGTAAGGGGATACCTGTTCTTTGCCCTCTGCAAAGGCGGCAGCCTTTCTGCCTGCATAGCTTCCTGTAGAAGCGGCGTGACCGAAGCAGTTGGAAGAGTACAGGCTGTCGCCTGCCACAAAGAGTCCTTCGATGTTAGTCATCAGATTCCAGTCGTTCATGAAACCACCAGGCATACCGAAGAGCTGCCGTTCCTGCGGCAGGAACTCTGCACTGGTCCAGCCTACGCCGTAGCACTGCAGCACGTGCTTCTCAGGATCGAATCCAGCTTCTGTGAAATTTTTATAGACCGGTACGTTGGTCTTGCCTTCCTGCCCGACCATCATGCCCCAGATGACTTTTCTCTCAAGTTCCGGCATGGAGGAAAGATCTGCATAGAAAGGAAGCTTATAGCCCATTTCTTTCAATTTATCATATGGAAGGGTTTCCGGTCCGTCATATTCATATTTCGCCTGCTCGATATTGCCGCCCTTCATAAAGTAGTGCTGTCCTTCGGCAGGGTAGAATCTGGATTTGACATCCTTTAAGATATTGCCGTCTCTGTCTGCGTATGGGATTTCTTTTCCCTCTGCATCGATGAGAGAAGCCGGATACCAGGTGTTGTGGTTGTTGCCTGCGCTGTACGGCGGGAAGGAACGTCCTGCGGAGGAAAACTCTGCGCGAACGGATTTTTCCATCATATTGAATTCCGCACCTGCGCGCCAGCCCATGGCGTGACCGTCACCGATGGTTGTCATCGGGCGGAATTCACAAAGACCTGGATGGGCTGATGAAAACAGCCAGACTCTTGCCGGTCTTGACATGGTGATGATGCTGGCCTTGCCGGAGAAAACATAGAATTCGCCGGTTCTGGTGTGAATGCCGGTAGCGCCGATACATTTTGCACCGACTTTGCCGCCTTCTGTCAAAAGGGAAGTGACCATGACGCGATCCACAATTTTGACGCCCAGTCTCTTCAACTCTTTTTCCATAGCTGGTTTAAAAGTAGTACCCCAGATACGGATGGTAAATTTATTCTTATAATCGTAGGCAAACATCAGCTTGGTCTTCTCATCGCGGAAGTCGGCTCCTGCGAATTCGTCCTCTGTGTCTCTGATTTTGCCTCCCATTTCTTCAATTTCCTGCAGATGGTCCCAGCCTTCTCTACATTCTATGTAATGGGAAATAGCGTTGTTGTAGCCGTCATTATCGTCCAGCATAGCTTCAACCAGTTCTTCCGGTGTAACTCCGGAGCACGGATTGGTTGCTGCGGACTCCCAATGGTCACAGCCGCTGCCGCCTGCACCGCTGCGCTTTGTTGCGCCTTTTTCTACGAGAATGACGCTTTTGCCTTTTCTCGCCGCCGAAATCGCTGCCATACAGCCTGCGATACCGCCGCCCAGCACCAGCACATCAGCTTCCATATGGGTGGTTTTGCCGACCTGTGATGGATAGGGCCACCTTTGATTGGTAGTCATTGGCGTTCCTCCTTTATTTTTGATTGATTCTTTGTTTGCAACACCATATTATCAAATTTTAAAAAAATTTGCAATATAAATTTTGCAAATTTATTGACGAATTTTACAAAATGAGTTAAAATGTCGATAAAAGAAAATTGGTATTATACAAAACCTAAATGAAAAAGACGGAGGAAACAGTATGTATAAGTACGTAATCAAAAGGCTATTACTCACCATCCCCGTTCTGTTTGGTGCCACGTTCCTGGTGTTTACTATTATGTATTTGACACCGGGCGATCCGGGATCGCTGATTCTGGGGATGACCGCCAAACAGGCAGACATTGACGCGCTTAATCATGCCCTCGGTGCAGATCAGCCATTCTTTACACAGTTTTTTAACTATATAAAGGATATTGTTACCGAGTTTGATTTCGGCATTTCTTACAGAACCCGCATGCCGGTGTTCAATGAGATTTTGGCAAGATTTCCTGCGACCTTCTGGCTCACTTTGTGGTCCTGCCTTCTGGGCGCGGTCATCGGCATTATCCTCGGTGTGATTTCTGCCGTAAAGCAGTATTCGGTACTGGACAATGTGCTGACGACGACTTCCATGGTGCTTTCCGCAGTTCCGGGATTTTGGCTGGCGCTGATGCTGATGCTGATCTTTTCCTTAAAGTTGGGGCTTTTGCCATCCAACGGACTGGATTCCTGGCAGGGCTATATTCTGCCGGTGATTACCCTGAGTTTGTCCAACATCGCAGCGGATATTCGTTTGACGCGTTCCACCATGCTGGAAACCATTCGCATGGATTATATCAGAACGGCAAAATCCAAAGGGGCACCGTCTAAAATCGTCATTTTCCGTCATGCACTGAAAAATGCACTGCTGCCGGTTTTGACCTCGATTGGTATGGGTTTTGGTGCAAGCCTTGGCGGCGCAGTCATCATCGAAACCGTATTTGGTGTACCGGGTGTTGGTCAGCTGATGGTGACGGCAATTCGTCAAAAGGATACGCCGACTGTCATGGCAGCGACACTGTTTTTGGCAGTTCTGTTCTGTCTGATTATGCTGATCGTCGATTTGCTCTACGCATATATAGATCCAAGGCTAAAGGCTAAGTATAAGAGTTAATCAGGAGGGAACTTACATATGAACAAGAAAACATCGAAAAAGAACAGCCAGGTGAAAGAAATCTGGCGTAGATTCAAAAAAAGTAAGACTGCTATGCTGGGCCTTGTACTTCTGGTTTTTATTTTGCTGATTGCAATCTTTGCAGATTTGATTGTTCCGTATCAGGAAGCAATTACCCAAGATCCTGCCAACAGACTGCAGGGACCAAGCGCTGAACACTGGTTTGGCACCGATGAAATTGGTAGAGATCTCTTTGCCCGTATTGTCCACGGTTCCAGATATTCTCTGCTCATCGGCATTTCTACCAGTATCTTTGCCCTGCTCATCGGTGGACTGCTTGGTGCAGCAGCAGGCTATTACGGCAAAACGGTCGATAATGTGATTATGCGTCTTGTGGACGTAGTGATGACGGTTCCGCCGATTCTGCTGTCGCTGGCTGTTGTAGCGGCGCTGGGTGCGAATCTTAGAAATCTGCTCATTGCCATTACCATATCCTGTGTGCCGAGCATGGTACGTATGGTGCGTTCTGTGGTGCTGACTGTCATTGACAACGATTATATTGAAGCAGCAAGGTCTTATGGCGGTTCTGACCTGCGTATTATTTTAAAATATGTGATTCCAAATGCGCTGGGACCAATCATTGTAACGACGACCATGAACGTTTCCAGCATGATTTTATCCGCTTCCGGACTTTCTTTCCTGGGCATGGGCGTACAGCCGCCTGCGCCAGAGTGGGGGGCACTGCTCTCTGATGCGAGACAGTATATGTTTAACGCGCCGTATCTTTTGTATATTCCGGGTATCTTCATCGTCCTGGCAGCACTGTGCTTTAACCTTGCCGGTGACGGGCTGAGAGATGCGCTGGATCCAAAGCTGAAAGACTAGGAGGAATAAAAGATGAAAGAAAAATTCTTACAGGTGCAGGACCTGGAAGTGATCTATAAGACGGATTTGGAAACAGTTTATGCAGTCAACAACATCTCCTTTGATTTGGATAAAGGAGAAACCCTGGGGTTGGTGGGAGAAACCGGCGCAGGAAAAACGACGACGGCACTTTCCATTCTCCGCCTGCTGCCGGAGCGTACGGCGCAGATTACAAATGGCAGCATTGAACTAGAGGGTAGAAACGTACTGGAACTTTCCGAGAAGGAAATGCAGAAAATCCGCGGCGAGAAGGTATCTATGATTTTCCAGGATCCAATGACGGCGCTGAATCCGGTTTTGACTGTAGGGGATCAGATTGCAGAGTCTCTGCAGCTCCATGATGATCAGGGCAGAAGTAAGGAAGTGATTGATGCTCGAGTGGAAGAAGTACTGGAGCTGGTTGGCATTCCAGCTGCCAGAAAAAAAGATTATCCGCACCAGTTCTCCGGTGGGATGAAACAACGTGTTGTCATCGCGATTGCCCTTGCCTGCAATCCGGGACTGCTCATCGCAGACGAGCCGACTACAGCCCTGGATGTAACCATTCAGGCGCAGGTACTGGCTATGATGCAGGAACTGAAGGAAAAGCTGGATACGGCGATGATAATGATCACCCATGACCTTGGGATTGTCGCACAGACCTGTGATAAGGTGGCTGTTATGTATGCTGGTGAAATCATCGAGTATGGTACAGTGGAAGACATTTTTACAGGAGACGCACATCATCCGTATACGGTAGGGTTGTTCGGATCAATTCCAAGCCTGGAAGGAGACGAAGAAAGACTGCACCCAATCGACGGTATGATGCCTGATCCGACCGACTTGCCAAGCGGCTGCTATTTCTCACCGAGATGTCCAAAGTGCACGGAACAGTGCAGAGAAGTTCATCCAGAAGAAGCTGTTTCCGGCACGCACAAAATTAGATGCCATCTTTTTGAGAACCTAGCGAAGGAGGTATAACCGTGGGAAAACCGTTAATAGAATTACAAAACCTCAAGAAGTATTTTGATATATCCAAAGGGGTACAGCTTCATGCGGTGGACGGCGTTACGCTGTCTATCAACGAAGGGGAAACCTTGGGCGTTGTAGGCGAATCCGGATGCGGAAAGTCCACGCTGGGAAGAACTGTTCTGAAGCTCCATGCGCCGACCGACGGTAAAATTATCTTTGATGGAAACGATATTACGGATTATAAGCATAAACAGATTCATAAAATCAGGCAGGATATGCAGATGATTTTCCAGGATCCGTATTCTAGTCTGAATCCACGTATGAGTGTGCAGGAGTTGATTGCAGAACCACTGATTATTAACAAAGCCTGCGGAAGCAGAGCGGAAGTTTTTGATAAGGTTTCTGAGCTGATGGAAACCGTAGGCCTTGCGGAACGTCTTTCCGGCGCATATCCGCATGAACTGGACGGCGGTCGCCGCCAGAGAATCGGTGTGGCAAGAGCCCTAGCGCTAAATCCGAAGTTTATCGTCTGTGATGAACCGGTTTCCGCGTTGGACGTATCCATTCAGGCACAGATTTTGAACCTTTTGATGGATCTGCAGGACGAACGAAACTTGACCTATATGTTCATTACCCATGACCTTTCTGTTGTACGTCACATCTCCGACCAGATTGCTGTTATGTATCTGGGTCAGTGCGTGGAGTTGGCTCCGTCTAAGGAACTGTTCAAAAACCCGATTCATCCGTACACAAAGGCGTTGCTGTCTGCGATTCCGGTGCCTAGCATCGAGATGAAGGGGAAGAAAATCGAAGTTATCAAGGGTGAAGTTTCCAATCCGATTAATCCGAAACCGGGCTGTCGTTTTGCGAACAGATGCCCGTTTGCAAGTGATGAATGCCGCGCTGCTGATATTCCGTTTGAGGAAAGAGAGCCGGGACATTTTGTTGCATGCTGTAAAGCGTAAAGTACTTGCCGTATTTGACAAAGGTTGTGCAGAATTTGGAATTATTTCTGGTTTTGCACAGCTCTTTGTTGGTTATGTTGTGTAAAACCAATGGAAAAATATGAAATTGCACAACTTCCACGTTATTAAGCCCAATGTTAGTAAAGATTTCTGAAGATAGTTGTGCAACGGATATTCTTTTTCTATAGATTGCACAACTTTTTCTTTGAAAAGAGAACTGTTGTAGTTCAAGTTGTGTAAAATTGGGATAAATCTAGGGATTCTACACAACCTTGTCGATGATGAGTTGTGCAATTAACCAGAGAAAGAAGGGTTTTACACAACCGATGAAAGAGGAGGAAACAGCAATGAATTTAGATGATAAAGTAAAAGCCTTGAAGGAACATCAAAAAAAGCTGAAGGCATACAATCATGCTGCCAGCCTTCTGTTCTATGATGCTTCTACATCCATGCCGGCGGGTGCGGCAGAGTCTATGAGTGCAACGACAGGTGTGCTCAGCGGGGAAATTTACAGTCTGACTGTGAATCCGGAGTTTAAGACTTTATTAGAGGATTTGTATGGACAGCGGCAGGAACTGGATTTTCAGACGCGCCGTGAAGTTGAGGAGCTTAACGAGGAGCAGGTGAAGATGGCGAAGGTTCCAAAGGAAGAGGTTGTCGCCATGGAGGAAGCGCAGACCAAAGCGAATCACTACTGGGAAGTGGCGAAGAAGAACAATGACTTTTCGATTTTCGCGCCGCATCTTGAGAAGCTGATTGCAATGAAAAAACGCTACGCGGGGTATATCAACCCGGACGGTGGTGTATATGATACGTTGCTTAACGAGTTTGAAAAAGGCATGACCAAAGCACAGATGGATTCTTTCTTTGACGCACTGCGGGAAAAATTGGTGCCGCTGATTCAGGCGGTAGGCGCGGTGCAGCAGCCGGACACCTCATTCCTGACAGGACCTTTTGATCTAGAAGCACAGAAGGAACTGTCAGAATATGTGATGGATGTGATGGGAATTGACAAAGAACGCTGCATCCTGCGGGAGACTGAACATCCTTTTACGATTGAGTTTTCTAAGAATGATGTGCGTATTACGACCAAATATCTGGAAGAGGATTTGACTAGTAATTTGTACAGCGTCATTCATGAAAGCGGTCATGGTATGTATGAATTGTCGATAGACGATGCACTGCAGTTTTCAGTACTGGGAGCAGGAGCTACCACGGCAATCCATGAGTCGCAGTCCCGCCTTTGGGAAAACTACATCGGGCGCAGTTTGCCGTTTTGTCAGTTGATTTTTCCAAAGGTGAAGGAATTGTTTCCTGCGCAGATGAAGGATGTGACAGCTGAAGCGTTTTATCGGGCTGTCAATGTGGCAAAACCATCTTTGATACGTACTGACGCAGATGAACTGACCTATGCGCTCCACGTTATGGTGCGTTATGAAATTGAAAAGCGGATGTTCGACGGCACGCTTTCCGTCAGCGAACTGCCTGCAGAATGGAATCGTTTATATAAGGAATATCTGGGCATCGATGTGCCGGATGATACTCGCGGCGTGTTGCAAGATGCGCACTGGGCAGGCGGCGCCTTTGGATACTTCCCGAGCTACGCTTTGGGAACAGCCTATTCCGCACAGATTTACGCGGTGCTGCGTGAGGCTGTCGATGTGGATGCTTGTTGCGAAAAAGGCGACTTCGTACCGGTGCGTCAGTGGCTGACTGAAAAAATCTATCGTCACGGCATGCTGTACACAGCGGATGAACTGATTCAGATGACCTGCGGAAAGCCATTTAATCCGGCTTATTATATAGATTATCTGGAAAAGAAGTTTAAAAATTTATATGCGTTATAGGATTGTTGTCCTGTAAAATAACTGGTTCATGCGCTCCGGGGGAATCCTTGGGGCGTATGGGCTTTTTTGAGGTTTTTTTCTATGGTTTCCTGTCTTTGATGATGCACTGCTTTTTTAACTTAAACCTCGATTTTTCTAAAAAAATGTATAAGAAGATAACTCGTCTAAGGGGGCTGCCTTGCGTAGAATGTAAGACATTAGGAAAATTTCTTTGAAACTTGCGCCAGATGCAAGTTTTGAGAATGAATTTGGTTGAAACCGCAGCTAAACTATTGCTAAAGTGCGATGAAAACCGAGTTGACAGATGCGGCATGGAATCTTCTTATACATTTTTTAAAAGAAATTCTATTTTAGGTTAAGGATACGGTGCCAATATCAGTTGACATACTTTCATCGCTGGTGTATACTGTAGCTACAATCATATCGAATATCGATACGATATTCGATATGATGAGATGGGACTGAGAAAGGAATTATGAAATCATGCCGCGGGAAAAATTTAAAACCTTAACGGAACAGATGTATTATGTACTCCTTGCGCTCCAGCAGGAACTTTGCGGCGTTGACGTAATGGAGGCTGTCAGAGTGATGACTGACGGACGCGTTCGCCTGGGACCGGGCACATTGTACGCGCTTCTTGGTGATTTTCAAAAAGAAGGTCTGATTGAAGAGACCACAGGCAAAGTGGCAGGGGGAAAGCGAAGCTATCGTATGACAGAGGAAGGAAAGAAGCGGCTCTTGCAGGAGCATCAGCGGCATCAGCTGCTGGTTTCGGATTTTGAAAAGTATTACGAGGAGGAGAGGTGAGAAGATGAAACTGAAAGACATGAACACCATGACAGTACGTTTTGCCTGTGAATATAATGAACTGGACGCACTGGCAGAATTTCTTGAGAAAAAAGCGGCTGAGGGCTGGCAGCTGACTAGCAAGACGGGCGTAAGTTTGGGCTTTCGCAGGAGTGCGCTGCGGAAAGTCAGAGTCAGTGTAGAACTGGTTTATTCCGATGACAATGACTACGACAACGCAAGATTTATCGAGTACTGTGAATCAGCTGGCTGGCGGCATATGTTCAGCGATGGGAAGATTCAGATTTTTGAAACTGATGATTTAGATGCAACGCCTATTCATACAGATTCGGCATTGAAGCTTGCGGCAGTTCACCGCAAAGCAAAGAAGATGAATCTCTGGCTTCCGGTTATCGCTTTATTTTTTTCTTGCCTTTGGATGAAGCATTTCAGATTGAACTTTGATTATGGTACTTTAATGAGCAGCAGAGAAATTCTTGCTGTATTCGGTATGCCGTTTCTTATGCTGGTGCTTGTGCTGTTGGCAGGCAGTTATCTGCATTGGTATTTAAAGGCTAAAAAAGCTGTCGCGGACGGTCAGTCTCCGGATTATAGGAAGAAACGGCTGAATCGAATCTTGGATAAGGTTATACTGCTGTATATTTTCGGCGGCATTTGGGGCGCACAGCTTTTGGACGCCTATTTCAGCGGAAAGCGAACGGAGATGATAACAACGTTGGCGCTGTTTGCGGTGATTCTGCTATTTATCATACTGTTTCCTTTTTTTAGCGCTAGATTTGGCAAAGCGAGGAAGGGGAATTACGGAACTTATTTATTGATTGGAATTGGATTGGCGGTGCTGACTTCGGCAGTGACTGGTGTAATTATAGAAACCGCAGAGAGTGGCGAATATGTGCAGGTTGACGGTAGTTACCAAATGGTTTCCCTGGATGAATTGCCGCTTACGATGGAAGATTTGGGCATCGAAACGGCAGCCTATGCGGACCGGTACTGCGACAGAGGTGGAACGCCATTTATTCGGTATATGGAATGCGACGATTTTTCGAACAATGAAGAAAATTACTTTCTTTCATATAGAGTCTATGTTGGAAATGCCAGGAAGCTTGTGCAGTGGATGATAGAATCGCGGAAGGAATTCATGGAATTTTCCGAGATAGAAGATGAGGGATTTCATGGGGGAAAGACTTATATTTCCGTTGGTGAAGGCGGCAGCAAAGAGAATAAGTGGATTCTTCAATATGGTGACAGAGCGATTTGGATAAATACGAATATACCGCTCAGCGACAGTCAGAAAAAAATAATCCGCGAGAAGCTGCTGGCAGTAAAATGATAAAATACGGGGCGTCTGTTTTTCGGCAATGGTTTGCCTTTGCAGACGCCCTGCGGCTTTTAAAACTTTGGCTATTTCAGGTTTTCAGGGTTGAGACCTTTCAGTTCCGGAAGAACAAAGAGCCCGTCTTTGCGCACGAGGACGTCGTCCAGCCAGATTTCGCCGCCGCCGTATTCCGGACGCTGAATCATGACTAAATCCCAGTGAACGGAGGAGTCGTTGCCGTTTGGAGCGTCTTCGTAGCACATACCCGGCGTCAGATGGAAGCTGCCGGCGATTTTTTCATCGAACAGGGTATCTTTCATCGGATGCAGCACGTAAGGGTTGACGCCAAAGGCAAATTCTCCGAAATATCTTGCACCTTCATCGGTGTCCAAAAGCTGATTGATTCGCTCGGTGTTGTTGGCGGACGCATTGACGATGCGACCTTTTTCGATGTCGAAACGAATGTTTTCGAAGGTAAAGCCCTGCTCCTGACTGACGGTATTGTAAGTGATATAGCCGTTCATGGAGTCCTTGACAGGCGCAGTATAGACTTCGCCGTCAGGAATATTGGCTTTGCCGTCGCATTTGACCGCGCCGATGCCCTTGATAGAAAATTCCAAATCTGTATCAGGTCCTTTGATGTGGACTTTGTCGGTTTTGTTTAGCAGTTCTACCAGCGGATTCATGGCTTTACTCATCTTTGCATAGTCCAGCGTGCAGACATTGTAGAAAAACTCCGAAAAAGCTTCCTGGCTGGTGCCCGCAAGCTGTGCCATCGCGGCGTTTGGATATCTGAGAATACACCATTTAGTTTTGTTGACTCGGTAGTCCTGCAAAGGCTGCATAAGTTTGCTGTGCAGATTCAGTTTTTCGGAAGGTACATCCGCCATTTCGGAGGCGTTATCACCGCCGCGCACCGCGATAAAAGCGTCCATGCCTTTCATCTGGTGAAGCAGATAGTCGTTTTTAAATTTGACCTGTTCTTCGCTGCATTCCAACAGAAGTTCACGGTTGATTTCGCTATCGGTAATTGCGATAAAGGGTCTGCCGCCGGCTTTGTAGGTGCTGCGAATCAGCTCCTTGATCAAAGGCTTGCAAGCAGCGCCTTCATAGTCGATTAAAATATTTTCGTCTGGTTTTATATCGCAGGAATAATTGATCAGCAAATCTGCCAATTTTTTGTCTCTTGGATCCATCGGGATACCTCCTTGTTTTTTTGTTTCTTCGATATATTATAGCCGAAACCCCTTGTAATTAAAAGGAGATTAGCGTAAAATAAAACTACTTATGACATAAAGGAGCATATAATGATCAGCTATTTCTTTGTGAACCCGGTTGCGGGTCAGGGGAAAGGGATTGAACGATTTATTGCGGATATTAAAGCCTCAGCGGAGGCTTTGTCTATGCAGTATGAGATATATATTACAAAGGCAGAGGGTGACGGTGAGACTGCTGCTCGCCGAATTTCGCAGGAATTGCAGGGGAAAGAAGCTAGATTTTACGCTTGTGGCGGAGACGGCACTTTGAATGAGGTAATCAACGGCAGTTTTGGATTTGACAATATTGCAGTAGGTTGTGTGCCTATCGGAACGGGCAATGATTTTGTGCGTAATTTTCCTGAAGCGGGAAGCTTTCTCGACCTCAAGGCACAGTTTGAGGGGGCGGATACACAGGTGGATTTGATGCGATATAGCGGCGTGATTGCCGGAAAAGCGCAAACGCGGTACTGCGCTAACATGTTTAATATCGGTTTTGACTGCAACGTGGCAGAACTGGCTGGACGGCTGAAGAAGAAACCGATGATTTCGGGCAGTCTTGCGTATCTTTTGGCAGTGCTTGGCATGTTCATCAAAAAGAAGGGGATTTGTCTGCATCTAACAGAACGCGATGCCGTGCATATCGATGGTGAAGTGCTGCTTTGCGCAATTGCCAACGGAAGTTTTTGCGGTGGCGGTTTGAAAACATCGCCGCAGTCAGCATTGACGGATGGCGTCTTTGATTTGAATATCATTCACGATGTATCTCGACTGAATTTTCTAAAACTGTTTCCTAGCTATATGAAGGGTAATCATTTAGAAATTCCAGGGATTGAAGAGGTTATAACGGTGAAACAGTGTACTGCCTTAAAGATTTCGCCTATGGCGCAAAATTTTATTCTTTGTGCAGATGGAGAGATTCAGGTTGCGGGAGAAGTGGAATTTTCTATCGTGCCTAATGGACTGCGGTTCATTGTGCCGAAGGCTGCAATGGTTTTTGCATCGTCACGACAAACGCACGAAAAAGCTTTCAGAAATTGAACATTGACAAATTCTTGGATATTTTGTATTTTTGTCAATAAATGCGCGTTAAAATACCGATTTGTTCATATTTTACGCTCTAATATTGACAAGATTGACAAACTCTTGATTTTTTGTCAATTTAGTCAATGTTTTTGCCCTAAAACCTTGACAAAATTGACAGATTTTCTGGATTTTGTCAATTCTGACAAAGTTGAAGGGATTTAAGAGCGCTTTTGACCTGCTGCACTGATGGTTTATTGACAAAAATACACGGGGTGAAAGAAATTTGTCAATGTTAGCTGGCATAGAACGTTTTTGTGCGTTTGCCGTGTTTGCATCGTAGAATTTAGTTGAAACTTAAATGGATTTATGATAGAATAAATAAGCTGTTTTGGAGAGTTGTCAGAGTGGTCGATCGTGCAGCACTCGAAATGCTGTGTCCTTAACCGGACCCAGGGTTCGAATCCCTGACTCTCCGCCAAGTGTTATAAAAGCGCGCCGCAGGCGCGCTTTTTTCGTGGAAATCAGAGTCAGGGATTCGAAGCCGAAAGGTCGAAATTGTAAAGGATGATGGGAAAGGCTTCTACTGCACAGAGCATATTGAGCTTGCTAAAGAATGGGCTTGTAGCGAGAATGTAGACGGCTTTGCTAATCGGTATGAAATCGATCTTTCTGATTTAGCGATTCTGAACCTTTCTTCGAATGATTTCACAATACTAAACTGGCTTGCCATTTTGATGCTTCATCGGAAAGCAAGACTATCAACCCCTCTTGCAAGACGAGAAAAAGACTATTTGATTCAAAATTTTCTTCCGGAGTTCCAATCCTATGATGTCATTATAGGATATCGTGCAGATGACTCTTACTTTTCGTTTGCCCGCTCTTTTGTGAGCAATGAGATATCGCTGAAGCAGTTAGGTTATGCCATGAAACTCGGAAAGCTCGGTGAGCAGTTTGTTTTAAAATCTCAAAAAGCATTTGAAAGCATCCGTTTTCTTAATTATGAGATTGCGGATAATACTCTTTATTATGCAAGGCGTAAAGTGAGAGATAATAAGGCGAGAGACGCCTACAACAAAGAATTGGAAAATGAGGATTTGGATGGGATTTTCATGCGAGATATTATACGAAAGGAGATAAAGCCAAATGATCCACGCTTACACTGAACAGTATTTGCATGACGCTATGATCAATTTAGGCGAAGCCTTTGACTATGCCGTAAATGCCTGCAAAATGAAAGCTGATGCTTTTATGGAACTGTTCATTGCCAGCGGTTATGCAGATAAGTTTGGCAAAGGTAATCCAAAGGTTATATCAGGATTTTCAGGAACCGAACTTGTTATGGAGGTCTGTTTAAAATCTGGGATTGCTATAAACTTCCCGGAGGCGCAAATTGAATACGCCGCATCGGCTGAATACTGGAGTGGTTGGATACTTGCTTTTTACCAGTGGTACACGGATCAGTCGTTTAAAGACATACACGCAAATATCTCAATGATTGAGGTGCTGAAGATGTACTCCACGCACCATGAAGCGGCAGAAGAAAAGTTTTTATATACCGTAAACGCTATATTACGGCGAAAAAAGCAAACAACAAAGCTACAGGCTCAGAGGAAAACATGCGGGTACTCACAAAGAGAACTTGCCGAAAAGTCAGGTGTTAATCTGCGCACACTGCAACAGTATGAACTTGGCACGAAGGAGATTGGGAAAGCGTCTGTACGGGCGGTTGCCTCCCTTGCTAATGCGTTGGGCTGCAGAGTGGAGAATCTACTGGAAACTGTTGCTATATCAGAAGAGTAACGGTGTAACATAAATTGAGATAAAAGCAAATGACAGGCTGGCTTATTTCAAATTGGATTAACAAATTGAAATAAAGGAGTTTAAAGCGAGGGCCCTTCGCAGTTTACCTTTAAAACATCTAATTCCCTAAAAAAATTCGAATGTTATGGGAATGAAAACACAGCATAAGAAAGCACCTATCGTAGTCAATAGGTGCTTTTTTCGTGAAATGAAATTTATTTATAAACCGTATAGTTATAGTCAATCGCGTTGGTATAGAGGGAAATCGCATAGCGGACAACCCTATTGTCGGAAAGACACAGTGAATCGGTCGCCTCCAAAAGATTATCAAGGGGAGATACGCAGAGCCATTCGGCTTGTTCCTCTGTAGGTACGGAGATAGACATGGTTACATTGAGATGGCTGATGTTAAGTCCGTAGTCTTTTTCTATGATTTCGTAAAGAGGCCTGTCTTTTAAAGCAAAAATGTCAAGATCCGTAAGCAGCTCTTTGTTCAGATAAACAGACTGAATTGTAAACGGCTTGCCGTTATAGTATCGTAAAATATTGATATAGTATGTTTTTTCTTCCTGTTCGTACTGGAAAATCTGTTGCAGCTTATCAGAAGCAGATAGTGTATCAAAAGAGATGATTTTTGACGTAATATTAGGGTCATCGTCGGAAAGTCCGAAAGAATAAATTGGAGAATCGGAATGCATTTGCATTTCCTTTTGAGATACATAAAGTCCCTGATAAGGACGACGTTCTATGACGCCTTCTGCTATGAGATGGTCGATAGCCTTTCTGACTGTGACACGACTAACGTTAAAATGTTCTATAAACCAACTCTCAAAGGGCAGACGGTCACCTGCCATGAGCTCTTCATCTTCGATATGTTTCTTAATCCTAGCTGCGATTTGCAGATATAGGGGTAAAGTAGTACGCCCTTTAGCCATAAATTTTCCTCCTGAGTATGTCCTATTATAGTCGATTATAATACAAATAAGAGAAAAATGCAAGAGACAATTCTTTTGAAGTGTATTATAAATGTATTAAAAAATGATTAAAAATGTATTGACAAGAATTCGGAAGTGGTATATACTTTGTATTACAAATTCTTTGAAAATTGTAACACATAAACTGAGAAGCGAAGAAGGAGATCATTATGACAATTAGACTTTCAGACATGATGAAAGGCACGCTGAACTGTGCAAGAAATGCGTGCCCTATTACCGAAGGCGAATCTGTGCTGCTGATTGCAGATACCACAACGGATTCTTTAATCGTAGATGCATATAGAATTGCTTACGAATCGGAGGGAGGGTATGTAACAGCAATTACGATTCCGGCGGCAGGAGTCGGCTGCTGCTCCAGTGAAATCACCAACAATACCCTTTGCGGTCCGTATCCGGAGGTGCTGATAGAGGCAATGAAAGCTGCTGATTTGTGTATTAATCTAAGTGGATATGCCGATATGCACGGAATTTACGGCACAGGATTCAGTAAATACGGACTGCATCCGACAGATTTTTGGTGCAAATATCATACGAGAATGCTCAGCGTGGCTATTTCTAATAAAGAAGCGCTGACAAGCGATTGGGCAACCTATCCGAACGATTTGCTTAAATATTTGAATTTCAAGGCTCATGAGCATCTTTTAAATGCCATCGGCGGTGACCCGGATCATGCAGTTATGCACATTACTGATTTGCAGGGAACAGATATTACCATAAAAGGTTTTAAAATGTGTACAAAGGGAGAAATCAAGAACGAAAACGGAAAGGATCCGATTAATACCTTTGGAACGGAGCAGGTAGGCATGATTCCTTACGAACCAAAGCCTAATGGCGCCAATGCAGAAGGTGTAATCGTAGCGACATCTATTCATACCGGTTATGTGCCTGAAATGAAAGCCTTCGTGAAAGGCGGACGCATTGTAGCAATGGAGGGCGGCGGCGCAGTCGCAAAAGAATGGATGAGAGATTTTGAGAAAGGAAAAAATGCCAGTGCAGAGGGCAGATGCACGACCTTTGGGGTATCTCCGGGACCTGGAATTAACTGGATAGAAGAAATTATGTACGGTGTACATCCTCGTGCGTTCAGATTGGGTTATAAATATCGATATCAGGGTTCTGAAACTTTCCAGGCATGGGTTGGCGGTACCAGACGTTCCGGCGTACTGCACTTTGGAATCGGCGGCGGTAAAGATGAGTGGTATAGACACAGAGATATGGAAGTGTTCTTCCCAACACTGACTGTAAATGGGGAAGTTTTAATTAAAGACGGACGCTTAATGATTTTGGACGATCCGGAGGTAATTAAAGAGGCAGCAAAGTACGGAGATCCGGATGTACTGCTGCAGGAAAAATGGATACCGGAAATGCCACCCCTTGACTAAAATTTCAAAGAAAAAGGAGGTCCAAGAATATGGCAAAAGAAGATGCCAGATATACGGGGAGCTTTTTTAACAGCTATACCAATACGAGAATGAAGCTATACAGGCACTGCGTGCCGCTGGACAATGACGCCGAAAAGATTGCAGAAATCTATGGGTATTCTTTGGAAGAAGTGGAAAGGATTTTTTCGGAAATGGATCGGATATTACAAGACGAAGTCGAGTTGTTGAAAGAGGAGTTTGGCGAGAAGCTTTATGAAAAACTTAAAAATCGTCCAGCCAGCTTTGTTTTTATTGGAGATCAGATGACTAGCGAATGTTTGAGCTACTATAATATTCTGAAGCGGCTTTTCGCAGAGTTTCCGGAAATAAAGCTTTCTATTGCAGGAAATACGGGGGATACCTCTAATCAGTCGCTGCAATACATTTACGGTCTTGCAGTGTCTCAGGAACCTACGGTTACTTCTATTTTGATTGGAACCAATGACGCCTTTTGCGGTAAAGATGCTTTCGTGAAGACGATTTCCTCCAGAGAAGAGTTTAGAGATAACGTGGACTACCTCACTAAGGTTATGCTTCACACTGGGAGCAAGGTGATTTTAAACACTTTGCCTCCAGTGGAGCAAAAAGCGGCGGAACATGCATATGCGCATATGAACTGGACAATCAGTAATGACGAAATTGAGATTAGGAACAGACTGATTTATCAGATTGCAGAAAAAAATCAGTGTGCACTCAATGATATTGCAGCTGTTTTGCGTGAGATAGAAAAACCTGTAGTTTTAGATGGGAATGGAGTTTTACTGACAGAAAAAGCGCAATTTGCCATTGCAAGAGGCTTTATAAAGGTGCTGCTGGCACAGCTTTGAAGGAGGTGAAAGTGTGAAACAGATTGGAAATGTCAGCGACTATTATGACGCATATACCAATATCCGATTTAAAAGCTACGACCAGGGGGTTATGTGGATGGAAGATAATATTCCACTTCTGGCCAAGGGCTTTGATTATACCGAAAAAGAAATTGAGGATATTATCAGCGCGCTTAAATTCCAGGTAGATGAAATGGCGGAAACTGTAAGGTCAGAATATGGAGAGAGAATGGAGAAGGTTCTGACTGAAAAAAATTTTCGCTTTGCGATTATCGGCTGCTCCTTTTCATCGGAATATTTGAGCTATGTCAATGTAGTGACAGATTTACTGCGCCGGTATTATCCGCAAATTGAGGTTATCGACGCAGCAGTAACTGCCGAGACTGTGCCGCAAACCATGGCACACCTTTATAACCGGGTGCTGAGGTATAAGCCGGATTTGTGCTCGATTTATATGGGCATTAACGATATGCGAAGAAACCGGGACGTCTATACAAAGAATAATGTGAGTCCGAGAGAATTTGCAAGAGATATGAATTACATTATCGATATGGTGAAACAATACGACAGTCAGGTGATTCTCCACACCCTAACTCCGTGTAACATTCCTGCGCAGGAAAGAGGAGTGCGTGATAAAAGATGGACCTACAGAATTGATGACTGGGATGTTTTTAACGGCGTTATCAGAGAAATTGCAGAAGTGAAAAACTGTGTATTGAACGACCAAACGGAGAATTTAAAAGCTTTTGAGGGCGATGTGAATATTCCAGAAAACGGATTGCATTTGACAAAAGAGGCGCAGGAATTTCTTGCAAAGCATTTTATGAAAGTTCTACTGGACACAGTGGAAACCATGTTTGGAGAAAGATAAAAAGAGGAAAGAATCATGAAGAAAATATTAGCGGCAATATTGACCCTTACTTTGATTTTAGGACTTTCTGCGTGCAGCGGCGGTTCTGATGAACCGGCTGGCTCAGATGGTGAAGCAAAAGCGATGGAAATTACTATTGCAACTCCGCATCCGAATAACGAAAAAGATCCTGTCTACATATACTGCAAAACATTTGCGGATTTAGTGACAGAAAAGACAGAAGGAAGAATCACATTTGATATTCAAGGTGACAGTGTTTTGGGTGATGATGTGGAAATTGCAGAAGGACTGACCCTGGGCACTTTAGATATGGGAATTACTTCAAACGCGGCAATCAGTGGGTACGATCCTGCCCACCAGCTGTATGCACTGCCGTTCCTCTTTGACGATGATGAACAGGCAAATGCTTTCATTGACAGTGATATTGCAGCAGAAATGAATCAGGGTCTGGAGAGCAAAGGAATGAAGGTGATGAGTATATTGGACGGAGGATTCCGCCAGTCTCTGAACACGAAGAAGACGATTAAGGCAATGGCTGATTTCAAGGGAATGAAGTGGAGAGTTCCGCCGATGGATTTGTTTACAGATACTTTTAATGCCCTTGGTGCCAATGCAACACCGATGGGTGGGGCTGAGGTGTTTACAGGTCTGCAGCAGGGTACCATAGACGGCTGTGAGTTTCCGGTTTCTTCCATCTATTCCATGCAGCTTTATACCGCAGCGAAGTACATCGATATGACCAATCACATGTTTGCAGCATGGTATATGTGTACCAGTGATGACTTGTGGAATAAATTGTCTGCTGAAGAGCAAGAAATTTTTTCTGAAGCAGCAAAAGCGGCTAATGAGGCTTCAAGAAAAGCACAGATGGAATCTGTGGAATCTCAGCTTGCTGAAATTGAAAAAGCTGGCGCAGTAGTAAACCGTGATGTAAATACAGAGGAAATGCGTAAAGCAGTGCAGCCGATTTTGGACAGCTATCGCGATAAAATTGGCGCTGAGCTCTATGACAAGGCTATGGACTATGTCGATTCACTGAGAAAGTAGGCGCTGCCGGAAAGGACGGAGACTATGTTAAAGGGATTAAATAAAATCAGTAACGTAGTAAATGAGGCGTGCAAAGCAGTTTGTGCAGTAATGATGGCATATCTTGCCATCGTTTGCACCCTGCAGGTGATATTCCGCCGATTCTTAAATAATTCCCTCACATGGAGTGAGGAAACCATGCGATATGTATTTGTGTGGATGATTCTTCTTGCCACGGCTGTGACAGTAAAAGAGGGCAGTGGAGCGGCTATTGACCTTCTAAAAAAGAGGCTGAAAAGTGAAAAGCAGATTGCGCTGCAGGAGACAATTATTTTCATATTAACAGGAGTGACTGCAGCTATTTTGACAAAGTATGGCATTACTTATGCGGCATCTGCCGCAGGATTAACCAGTACGGCGGTACATCTTCCTATGAGTCTGGTTTATGGGGCGATTCCAGTAGGAAGCATTTTGACACTGCTTCACTGTGTTGATGGGGCAGCCACTGGCATCGCAAAGCTTTGCGGAAAGGCGGGTGCATAAATATGGGCGCAATTTTAATTATTTCTCTATTAGTTTTGATGTTAATCGGTATGCCGATTGCCTATGCCCTTGTGCTTTGCAGTGGAATTACACTGGTGAGTACCGACTTTGCTGATTTAATCATTATGGTACAGAGAATGTTTGGAGGTCTTGACAGTTTCCCGATTCTTGCCTGTCCATTGTTCATTTTGGCAGGATATATTATGGAGGGCAGCAGTATGTCGCAGCGCCTTGTAGACTGGGCGTCCTGTGTATGCGGACGTACCAGAGGCGGTGTAGGTACCGTTACAATTGTAGCGTGTGCGATTTTTGCGGCACTAACAGGTTCCGGACCTGCAACTGTTGCGGCTATCGGAACGATTATGTATCCGGCGCTAATTGACGCAGGATATCCGAAAAATTCTTCTGCGGCGCTGGTTGCTGCCGGAGGGGCTTTAGGACCGGTTATTCCGCCGAGTATTGTGATGATTATTTACGGGACAACCATGGGAGTCAGTGTGCCGGATATGTTTACAGGAGCAATTGTTCCAGGCGTACTCATGGCTGTTGCACTGATTGCAGCAAACAATTTAATGGCGAGAAGATGGGGAATAGAGGTCAGCGATAAAAAGTATACGGCAAGGGAAGTGCTTGGCTATACATGGAAGGCTGCAGGAACTTTGTTTATGCCTGTGCTGGTACTTGGCGGTATTTATAAAGGCATTTTTACTGCAACGGAAGCGGCGGCGATTGCATGTGCGTACAGTCTTTTGATTTCAATTTGTTATAAAAGCATGACCTTTAAAAAGCTCTTTGAGATTTTGAAAAAATCCGCTACAGTTTCGGCGATGGGACTACTGATCGTAGGCTCAGCTAACGTATTTGGCTGGCTTCTTGCAGCAGGAAAAATTCCGGCAACTATTACGACATTTTTGGTGCCGTTGCTACATACCAAAGTACTATACATGGCAGTGCTTCTAATTCTGCTTTTTATCATCGGTACTTTGATGGAAACCAGCGCTTCTGTTGTTATTTTGGCACCGATTATCGTGCCGACAGGACTTGCTCTCGGATTTGATCCGCTCCATTTGGGATTGGTCTTTGTAATTGCGCTGGTAGTTGGTTATATTACGCCTCCTTTTGGGGTCAACTTGTTTACTGTTTGCTCGACGACGGGAGAAAGTTATGTAGACGTGGTAAAAGGGCTGGTTCCGTATATTTTGACGGTAATTGCGGCGGTGATTTTGATTGCTGCATTTCCAGTACTGACCACAGTGCTGCTATAATATAGTTTGTTGAGATAAAACCCGGTTTGCGAGAAGCAGACCGGGTTTTCTTATGGAATTAAAGTGTCAGTATTATTTGGGTTGTGCTGAAAAAACATGATATAATAAAAGTGTTTCTATTTTTCGAAAAAGCATGAGGGCCTCCAAAATGACTTTTCAATAAAAAGAAATGTTGAATTACTGGGGTATTTGATTTATCATAGGAAATACAGTAATAGCAGAAAGAAGGACGGACATGACAGAACATCCGATTACTTTGCAGGAACTTTTAGACTCCCGAGAAAAGCGGGCGCAGAAGCAAAGAATGCTGCTTGACCAGCATGATGGCGTTTTGGTTTCGGTGACTTTGAACATTCCGGGGCCTGTAAAAGATAAGCCTGCTTATAGAAAAGCTTTGAAGGTGGGAATGGAACTTCTTGCGGAAAAAATTTCGGCAGAACAGATTTTATATAGAGAAGAAAAATTTCTTTCGACCGGCGCAGAAGGCTATCTAATGATAACAGGTATGCAGCCTGAAGAGGTGAAAAGGGTGACTGTGGAAATCGAAGATACGACGCCTTTGGGAAGAATTTTTGATATGGATGTTTTATCTGAAAAAGGGAGTATTTCACGGTCAAACCTTGGAATGCCAGGCAGGCGGTGTCTTCTTTGTGGTGAAGCTGCGAAGGTCTGTGCTCGCAGTCAAAGCCATCCGATGGAGCTGCTCCTTGCGGAAATTAATCGGATTTTAAAGGAAGTTTTTTTAGTAGAATAGAAAGGCTAAAAATGTCAATTCAGTCTGTGAATTTGCTGGCTGAATTGTTTTTTTTGTTTACACGCATAAAGATAGTATGACATAAAATGGTATGGGATAATTTCATACAAATCGGTTAGATTTTGCACGAATATGAAAGGCATTGCTGCGGAATCTAACCAGGGGAATTTAATGGAAAACGGTATAAAATTTCCATTTTTGAACATGATATTTCGGATTCTTTACCAAAAAAACGAATTGATATCCGAACTTGAATTGAGAATAAATGGCTAAAAATAAACGTTTAATTAAAGTGTGGTGTTTTCTTGGGAAGAAAGTTCGGAAAGATTATATTTTTTTTCAAAAAAGGGGTTTTCATTCCGCAAATTCTGTGGTATACTTCTAACCGTAGAAGAAAAGATACAAATTTTAATGGAGGTGATTTTGTGTATATAAAGAAAACCCTATCCTTGCTTTTGGCGCTGATATTGGTTCTGACATCACTCACGGCTTGCGGGCAGGATTCTGAGGACAGTGTAGCTATGGATGACATTCCTTATATCGAGCAGGTTGCACTTGTTGATGCGGAAGATGTAGAGATTCCGGATGAACCGGCAATCTTAGCGAAAGCGCCTTCCATCCCTAATATATTAACTCCGGAACCGTCTGGAACCAGCGTGAAGCAGGATGACCGTGCAATCATTGACTATTCTAATGTTGAAGACGGGTATGTTATGGTCAAGTTTATCGGTTCCACCAAAAAACGCCTTAAGACACAGGTTGCAGGTCCGACTACAACTTATACGTATAACATTAACGTAGACGAGTGGACTACATTTCCGCTGTCAGATGGCAACGGAAGTTACAAGGTTACGGTATTCGAGAATGTAACGGACAATAAGTACTCCACAGTGCTTTCTGTAAGCTTCAAGGCAACTCTTGATGATGAATTTGCACCGTTCATTCGTCCGAATCAGTATGTAAACTATGAGGATGCGCCTAATACAGTCAAGAAGGCGAAGAGCGTCGTAGGCAAAACCAAAGATCCACTGAAGAAAGTGGAAAAAGTTTATAAATATGTCATAAAGAATTTATCCTATGATACCAAGCTTGCAAAGACTGTGCAGTCCGGTTATCTTCCTGATTTAGATAAAGTTCTGAAAAAGAAAAAGGGAATCTGCTTCGACTATGCAGCGTTGATGACTGGTATGCTGAGAAGCCAGGGCGTTCCGTGCAAACTGGTTGTAGGATATGCAGGCAGTGCATATCATGCCTGGATTAGTGTATGGAGTGAAGATACAGGCTGGGTTGATGGTGCTATCTACTTCGACGGTGTTAAATGGCAGCGTATGGATCCGACATTCGTTTCCTCTGCTAAGAATAGTAAGTCTATCAAGAAATACGTCGGTGACGGAAGCAACTATGCACCAAAACTTTTCTATTAAAAAACTGCGAAATAAATCGTTAGGGAGCTGTTAAAGCAACCTAACGATTTGTTGCGCATTTTAAACTTTTTAGAATGAAGACGAGGACGGAATAATTATGAATCAAATACTTTCAAATGAGATGATAGCAGCTTTATGCCTTGAACTTTCTTTGCTGTTTCATGCAGGAATTCCTGTGGGGGATGCGTTGGCGCTGCTGTCAGAAGAAGCAGGCTACAAAGAAATTTTGGAGGGTATGGCGCAAAAGGCAGACGATGGAGTATCTCTTTCAGAGTGTTTTCGTGAAAGCGGCAGGTTTCCGGCATATGTATGCGGGCTGATTGATGTGGGCGAGCATGCAGGTCGTACAGAGGAAGCGCTGACGGCCTTGGCTACATATTATGAGCGCCGCGTCAGACTGAATAAGCGTATTAAGAGCGCGCTTCTTTATCCTGCAGTTATGCTGGTTTTAATGCTGATTGTAATAGGCATTTTATTGGTAAAGGTGCTCCCAATTTTTGATGATGTATATGCGTCTTTAGGCGGACAACTCACCGGTGTTGGCGGCGGACTTTTGATGCTGGGACGCTGGCTTGATAAGGCAATGCCGGTTTTATGGATTCTTTTAGCCGCTGTGATGATTTTCCTGGTGGCTTTTGCAGCGATTGGAAGCTTTCGTGAGAAGCTTCTCGGCGCATGGAGAAACAGCCGCGGCGATAAGGGCATCTTTCGTCAGTTAAATACTTCCAGGCTGATTCAGGCCTTTGCTATGGGTGTATCCAGCGGACTTCAGACAGAGGAAGCGCTGGAACTTTCTGCGGAACTGCTTTGTGATGTTCCAGGGGCGAAAATGCGCTGCGAAGCTTGCAGAAATCTAATCGATGAGGGAAAGAGCCTGAATGCTGCCATGCAGGAAAGCGGAATGCTTCCGGCGGCTTCCTGCAGACTGATGGAACTGGGTCAGAAAAGCGGCACCATGGACGCAACCGTAGAAAAAATTGCTGCAGATTTATCTGAAGAGAGCGAGTTTGCGATTGAAGCGATGGTCGGCAAGGTAGAACCTGCACTGGTGCTGGTTTGTGCACTTCTGGTAGGGCTGATTCTCCTTTCTGTAATGCTTCCGCTTATGCATATTATGTCAGCAATTGGTTAATAGGCGGTGCAAAAGATGAAAAGAAAATTTTCCAAATGGAGTGGACTGATAAAGGGACTGCTGCTTCCGGCCGTTGCAGTTTGCGTGCTTTTGTGCTTTGCGACAGCGTTTAATAGCCTGGATAGCGGTAGAAATCAAGAAAGTTTAGAGCAGCTGCAAGAGGCCATCAGACGAAACTGTGTGGCGTGCTATGCTGCCGAAGGAGCATACCCTCCAAGTCTTGAATACCTGAAGGAACATTATGGCGTTCAAATTGACGAGGAGCGCTACACGGTGCACTATATGGTGATTGCCGATAACCTGATGCCGGATATTACAGTACTGGAGAATGATCAATGAAGATACAGAAGAATCATTTAGAAGGTCTAATCGCCTTATTGCTGTTTGGTGTATTTGCAGTATGCCTGCTGATTGTTTTGCTTGCAGGCGCTGATGCATACAACGGTTTGACAACCAAGGACAGGGTTGCGTATGACAGCCGAGTTTGCGGACAGTACATTGCGACTCAGGTGCGTCAAAATGATGATATGAACAGTGTTTCTGTAACCGATTTTGGGGATGGAAATGCGCTTTCCCTTGCGAAAGAAATCGAAGGAAATACTTATGTAACTTTAATTTATAGTTATGACGGCTATCTGATGGAACTTTTTTGTGCCGAAGGAGCACAGCTGGCGCCAGAAGATGGAGAGAAAATTATGCCGATTTCCAAGTTTTCCCTCTCTATGAAGGGTAGCAGACTGGAAATTTCCTACGGAAATGAAGGAACGCAGGAGTCTGAGACTGTTATGTTTTTGACTCTGCGAAGCGGAGAGGAGGCAGCGTCATGAGAAGCAAAGCACCTCTAGTGATGATAGAGCAGATGATTATGCTGCTGGTATTTGCCCTTGCGGCAGTTTTGTGCTTGCAGGCTTTTACAACTTCCAAAGAGATTTCTGAGGAAAGCATTTGCCGTGACCGGGCAGTCGTGGAAGTGCAGAATGCAGCGGAGTCCATGAAAGCTGGCGATGGAGAGACCTATTTTCGTGAAATGGGCGCAAACTTAGGAGAGGAAGGCGGCCAGATATTTTACAATGAAAAATGGAAACCGTTCGAAGATAGTAAGGGTGAGATGGAGGCAGCATTCCGCTTGCAGCTCAGTTATAAGGATACGGGCATAGCATATTTGCAGAGTGCGGAGATTGCAGTATATGATGCTGAGGGAGAGCTTCTGTTCAGCATGCCGGTATCGTGGCAGAATCGGGAGGTGGAGTAATGAGAAAAATCAGCAAAGAATCATTTTCGCCGCCTGCAGTAGGGGGAACATCCCTTTTGGTCATCTTTGCAGTATTGTGCCTGACTGTGTTTTCGCTGCTCAGTCTTTCCACGGTGCGGGCAGATGAGAGACTCAGTAAGGCTTCGGCAAAGGCTGTGTCAGACTACTATGAAGCGGATTCTCGTGCGGAAGAAATACTGGCGCAGATTCGTCAGGGCAAAGTGCCGGAGCATGTAACAATTAGGGGAAACAGATATACTTATACCTGTCCGATTTCGGAGAAGCAAAACCTAAAAGTTTCGATTCGGTTTAACGGAGCCGATTATACGATAGAACATTGGCGAGTGGAAACCAGTAGAGATGAGGAGATTGATGAAAACCTTCCTGTTTGGGACGGCACGGAACCTGAAGACAGCATAGAAAACGAGTGACCAGGAGGATTTGATTATGGCAGATTTGATGAATTATTTAGGTAAAGCAGTCGAATGCGGAGCTTCGGATATTTTTATTGTGGCAGGCGGTCCAGTTTGCGTGAAACTGGACAAAAGCGTGACACCTATTGGTGAAGAGCGAGTTCTTCCGGATACCAGCGCAAAACTGGTCACAGAGATTTACGAAAAAGCGGGAAGACCCATGGAGCATTTTTTGAGTTGCGGTGATGATGACTTTTCCTTCTCTGTGCCGGGACTGGCGCGATTTCGTGTAAATACCTATCAGCAGCGCGGCTCGATGGCGGCTGTCGTGCGTGTGGTTGCTTTTGGGATTCCTGATTGGAAAGAAATGGGGATTCCGGCTCAGGTGATGGAACTGTCGGAGGCAAGTCACGGGCTGATTCTGGTGACAGGTACTGCAGGAAGCGGGAAATCTACGACTCAGGCATGTATCATTGACCGAATCAATCACACCAGAGAATGCCACATCATTACCATGGAAAATCCCATCGAGTACCTGCACAGAAATGACAGGAGCATTGTAAGCCAGAGAGAAATTTCTATTGATACGGAGGACTATCTTTCCGGACTTCGTGCTTGCCTGCGCCAGGCACCGGATGTGATTTTGCTGGGAGAAATGCGTGACCACGAGACGATTCGTACAGCCATGACCGCAGCGGAAACAGGGCATTTGATTATTGCAACGCTGCACACGAAAGGAACTGTAAATACCATCGACAGAATTGTGGATTCTTTCCCAAGTGAGCAGCAGGCACAGGTGAGAACCCAGTTGAGCATGGTGCTTCGCACAGTCGTATCACAGCAGCTGCTGCCAGGCACTTCTGGAAATCTGGTGCCGGCTTTTGAAATCATGCATATGAATAATGCAATCAAGAGTTTGATTCGAGATAACAAGAGCCACCAGATTAACAACGCAATTGCCGCAGGGGCAAATGAGGGTATGTTATCCATGGATCAGTCTATCTTGACTCTTTGTAAAAATGGTGAGATTAGTAAGGATACGGCACTTATCTATGCGGACAATGCAGAACAGATGCAGAGACGGTTGGGATAAGGAAGGACCACTTTGGACTGCGTATTAAAATAAAAGCTGTATAACAGTCTCAAACAAGTGAGGTTAGATTGTTGTACAGCTTTTTTATTGAGATTCTGTTAATTTTTAGATATTGTTATAAAAAAGCACACTGGTGGCACAATAGGGGTATTTGGAGGTTATTGCAATGGAATCAATCTGGACAAAAGATATCAAGATGCCGGAATTTCCCACGGCAGAGCATGATATGAAAGTAGATGTGCTGGTGGTTGGCGGCGGTATGTGCGGTCTTTTAATTGGTCATTTTTTGAATGAGCAAGGGGCGAACTACGCGGTGGTGGAGAAGGATACTATCGCAGGCGGTGTGACGAAAAATACGACGGCAAAGATTACCGCCTTTCATGGACTTTCCTACAGAAAACGCCTTGCTCGTTTTGGCAGGGAAAAGACCGCAGCATATCTATCGGCAAATGAGAAAGCGATAGAGATGTACAGGCGTTTAGCTGTGCGTATCCCATGTGATTTTGAAGAGAAGGATAACTACGTTTACACGATGAACGATGTGGGTGCGGTACTTTCTGAGATTGAGGCTATCACAGAGGTTGGCGGAAAAGTATCCTACACGGAGCATGTGGATATACCGCTGCCGGCAGCCTGTGCAGTTAAGGTGAAGGGGCAGGCCCAGTTTCACCCGCTGAAATTTGCGTCAGAGATTGCCAAGGGGCAGGCAATTTACGAGCACAGTTTTGTAAGCGACGTAAAGAAGCAGCGTTTTGGCTGGCAGGCTTTTGTTATAAATGGCTGGGGTCGGGATATAAGGATTCATGCGGATAAGGTAATTATCGCAACCCACTTTCCGTTTATTGACCGCAGAGGCATGTATTTTATGAAGATGTACCAGGGCCGGTCCTATGTGTTAGCGCTTTCAGCACAGAATGACGAGGGAAAGGCAGAAATGCAGCAGGTCTGCGGCATGTATATCGGAAATGGCGGTGAAAAGGGTAATCCTCTGGATCTATCCTTTAGAACCTATGACGACTATTTACTTTTAGGCGGAGGAGGTGGCAGAACCGGAACCAGCCATGCGGCTTTTGAACAGCTGAGACAGCAGGCAAAGCGCCTTTATCCGGGCAGCCGGGAAGTGGCAGCATGGGCGGCGCAGGACTGCATGACGTTAGATGAAGTTCCTTACGTTGGCAGCTATAGTCGAAAAAAGGACGGGCTGCTGGTGGCGACGGGTTTTAACAAGTGGGGGATGACCGGCGCGATGACAGCGGCAATGGCCCTGACCGGAGAACTGGATCGGGAGATTGGAAGGGTGTTTTCACCTCAGCGGACGATACTGAGACCGCAGCTCTTGGTAAACGGTTTTGAGACGACAAAAAATTTTATGCGGCCAACTGCACCTCGCTGTACCCATCTTGGCTGTGCGCTGAAATGGAATGCGGCGGAGAAAACCTGGGATTGCCCTTGCCACGGTTCAAGATTTGCAGGGGATGGAAAATTGATTGATAATCCGGCGCAAATGGATATGAAAAAAAGGATTTAGAAGGAACAAGAGTTTAACCTAAAATAGAAATTTTAAAAAAAAGTGTATAAGAGAACACCAAAATTTTAACCGAGAATTTAAAAAAGCTAAAAAAGTGTATAAAGCACTTGCATTCCTTTGGCAAATGTTTCGTTTACAAGGATGTTTCGACCATGTTTCAAGTTTCTCTTATACACTTTTTTAATACTTTTTCATTTTAGGTTAAGATTTGCCGTTAGACTTATACATTTTTGGTATAAAAACAAAATTTAGGTTAAGCTTCCCATTGATAAACTTGTCGAGATCCCTTCTTCATGTGAAGAGGGAAAGACGGTTGCTTTTTTTCGGCAAGGTGATATACTATTAAATTGCGGCAGAGGGACAAGCTGCAATTTTAGATAGAAACGAGGAAATCAATGAAATATATACGACAGGTTTTAATTGTAATGATAGTTTCTTTTGCAGGAGAGATGCTTAACTTTTTACTTCCGCTTCCGGTACCTGCCAGCATTTATGGACTGGTAATTATGCTGATATGTCTTTTGAGTGGGATTATTCCTCTGGAAGCGGTCAGAGAGACCGGAACGTTTATGGTAGAGATTATGCCGCTGATGTTTGTGCCTGCGGCAGTAGGGCTTCTGGAATCCTGGGGCGTACTGAAGCCGGTGTGGATTCCAGTTATTTGCATCACCGTCATTTCAACTGTAGTAGTGATGGCGGTCTCCGGCAGAGTGACCCAGTTTGTGATTCGAAAAGGCGGTGAAGCTGATGAATGATATTCTGATTGAGTCTGTATTCTTCGGCGTGGGGCTTACGCTGCTCTGCTTTGAAATTGGACAAATTGCAAAGAAAAAGCTGAAAATTCCCCTGTTTAACCCCATTTTGATCGCAACGGTGCTGATTATCGGTGCGCTTCTGCTTTTAGATATGGACTACGATACATATTACGAAGGTGCAAAGTATATTAGTTATCTGCTGACGCCGGCTACAGTATGTCTTGCCATTCCTATGTACGAACAGATGAGTCTTTTGAAAAAGAACTGGAAAGCAGTTATGGCTGGAATTATTGCAGGCTGTTTGACAAGCCTTGTCTCCATACTTGCTATGGCAGTCCTCTTTGGCCTCAGCCACGAAACTTATGTGACTCTACTGCCAAAATCTATTACGACAGCTATTGGCATGGGTGTTTCGGAAACGCTGGGCGGCTATGTCACGATTACGGTAGCCGTCATAATCATTACGGGGATTTTAGGAAATATGTTCGGCGAAGCGGTTTGCAGACTGTTCCGCATAGAAGAGCCTATCGCAAAGGGTGTGGGCTTTGGCACAGCGTCCCACGCTGTCGGCACGGCAAAAGCGATAGAAATAGGAGAAATTGAAGGTGCTATGAGCAGCCTTTCCATTGCGGTGGCGGGTCTTGTCACAGTGGTAGGTGCCAGTGTATTTGCTTGTTTTTGGTAAAGGAGAATCAAATGAAAGAAATTCAGTTGAGGATGGACCCTCCCTTTTTTAATAGTGTAGATGTAGCAGTGCTGGACTTTCCAAAGGGGTTAAAAGAAGCGCCGCGGCAGCGCTGTAAAATTACGGTAGAGTTTGCTGCCTTTGATGTTAAGCAGCTGCAGAAACAGGGACTGAACTTTGAGGCGGCGATAGAACACTATAAGACATGGCTTTATGAGGTAGTAAAGGTGCATCTTGCGCAGGACTGGTTTTGTATCGGCGGCTGGGATCAGGTTATGGCACTTGTAGAAAGCAGAGTCAAAGCGTATTATGACGCAGAATAGAAAATTTCTATATTTCCGGTGAGAATTATGGGAATTTGTGGTATACTATAATGTAGAACTTTACAGGAGAGAGATGATAATATGACAAAGGTAGATATTTTTTCCGGATTTTTAGGTGCCGGAAAGACAACGCTAATTAAGAAACTCATTGAAGAAGCGTATCAGAATGAGAAAGTAGTTCTCATCGAAAATGAATTTGGAGAAATCGGGATTGACGGTGGATTTCTCAAAGATGCAGGAATTGAAATTAATGAAATGACTTCTGGCTGTATCTGCTGCAGTCTCGTTGGTGATTTTGGAAAGGCACTAGAAAAGGTACTGGCAGAGTTTGCGCCTGACAGAATTCTCATTGAGCCGTCCGGCGTAGGAAAACTTAGCGATGTGATAACTGCTGTGACAAATCTGCATAACGAAGCATTGTGCTTAAATGCTGCGGTTGCGGTTGTGGACGCAAAGAAGGCGAAGATGTACATGCAGAACTTTGGGGAGTTTTATAATAATCAGATTGAACATGCGGCAGCAGTTATTCTCAGCCATACGGCGGGGCTTGCGCAGAAGAAACTGGACGACTGTGTAGCGCTTGTTCGTAAATATAACGAGAAAGCGCCTGTAGTAACAACAGACTGGGAAGAACTTACAGGACAGCAGCTTCTGGAAACGATCGAGCAGAAGAATACACTGGCAGCGCAGCTGGCAACTCTTGAGAAAGAAGCGCATGAACATCACGACCATGGTCATCATCATCACGATGAGGATTGCGGCTGCCACGACCACGCACACGAGCATGAACATCATGACCATCATCACCACGATGAAGATTGTGACTGCGGCTGTCACGAACATGAACATCATCATGACCACCATCATCACCACGCCGATGAAGTATTCCAGAGTTTTGGACTGGAAACATCTCATAAGTTTACAAAAGAGCAGATTGAAGAAGCGCTGAGCGCTTTGACAAATTTTGCAATGTATGGACAGGTGCTTCGTGCGAAAGGAATTGTAGAGGGAGAAGACGGTAAGTGGTTACATTTTGACTATGTGCCGGGTGAACCTGATGTTAGATATGGCACTGCGGCAGTAACAGGTATGCTGTGTGTCATTGGTGCAGGCATCGAAGAGGACAGCATTAAAGAGTTGTTTGGACTGTAAAGAGGTAGTAGCATATGGAAATACCAGTATATTTGTTTACCGGATTTTTAGAAAGCGGTAAAACCACGTTTATTCAGGAGGCGCTGGAGGGCGATGACTTCAATGCCGGAGAAAGAACCTTGCTGCTTCTGTGTGAAGAGGGTGAGGAAGAATATCATCCGGTCAAGTTTTTCGGAACCAACGTGTTTATTGAACGGGTTGAAGAGGAAGAAGATTTAACGGAAGAGACGCTTAGCGCTTTGCAGAAAAAGCATAAGGTCGAACGGGTAATCATCGAGTATAACGGCATGTGGAGTTTGGACACGATCTACAGAAATATGCCGAAGGAGTGGATTACCTATCAGGAAATGTTTTTTGCAGATGCGCAGACTTTTTCTGTGTATAATCAGAATATGCGGCAGCTGGTCTTTGATAAACTGAAAAGCGCTGAGATGGTTGTGTTCAACCGCTGCGAAAAAGGCTTTGACAAGATGGAATTTCATAAAATTGTTCGCGGAGTTAACCGAAAGAGCCAGATTCTTTATGAATATGATAAAGACGATGTGGAGCTGGATCAGATTCCGGATCCTTTGCCTTTTGATCTCAATGCGCCGCTCATTGAGATTGCAGACAATGCCTATGCGGAGTGGTATAGAGATATCAACGAGGAGCAGGACAAGTATGACGGCAAGGTGATTACTGTAAAGGGTCGCAGCGTTCTTGGCGGCGGTATGCCGGACGACAAATTTGTCTTTGGTCGTCATGTGATGACATGCTGTGTAGAGGATATTCAGTTTGCAGGACTTGTATGCAGATGGGAAAATGCAGCAAATTTGCTGGAACACGGCGGCTGGGTAACGATTATAGCTAAAGTGAAAGTAGAAGAAGATGAAACTTATGGTGAGGTGGGACCTGTGCTCTACTGCACAAAAGTGGAAGAGACAGAAGAAGCCGATCCTGAAGTAGCACAATTTTAAACTGGCAAGAATTTAGGGAACAGACGCATTTGTGCTGTTCCCTTTTGGTTGCAAAAAATGGTATGATAAAAATATTTTGGAATTGTATACAAAAAACTTACATTTTCTTTCAAAAACGTGTTATAATAATAAATGAGATAGAAATAATGGAAGAAGAAAGGAGATGTGAGCCGAAATGTATAACATTGATGACCTGATTATGTATGGCACGACAGGCGTTTGCAAAGTATCGGATATTCGTAAGTCGGATTTTGCTGGTGGAGATGAGGACAGGCTGTATTATGTGCTGGAGCCTCTTTATCAAAGCGGCGTCATTTATGCACCAGTAGATAATCAGAAAGTGTTTATGCGTGCGGTAATCTCCGAAGATGAAGCGAAAGATCTGATTGACAATATTCCGCAGATTCACACGGAAATTTACAAAAACAGTAGCATGCAACAGCTTACGAAGTATTATCAGTCAGTCATTGACAGCCATAAATGTATAGACTTGCTTAAACTGACCAAGTCCATACATCAAAAAAAGCTGGATGCACTTGCTCAGAATCGCCACCTTGGGCAGATTGACAAAAAATTTATGAAACGTGCAGAAGACCTTCTTTTCGGAGAGTTCGCAGCAGCGCTGGGAATTTCCAGAGATGATGTACAGGATTATATCCGAAACAGGCTAGGTGATGAGGAGCTGTAAGTAAATATAAGAAATAGATCGGAATACCAGACAATGCAAATTGTTTTGACATCCGATCTTTTTTTGACAAAAAATTTGTAAAAGTTAAATCACCTATTGACATGTTATCAAAAACGAGTATAATAATCTTGCACTACAGTTTAGAAATACTAAACTTGAAGTTTAATGTTTGTGACACAGTAAGGGAGTAGGAATATGGAGATTGGTTCCAAGATTAAAGCCCTGCGCATTGTCAATGGACTGACGCAGGAGGAACTAGCTGACAGGGCGGAGCTTTCTAAGGGCTTCATTTCTCAGCTGGAACGAGATTTGACATCTCCATCTATTGCAACACTTTCAGACATATTGCAGTGCCTGGGAGTATCTGTTTCAGAGTTTTTTGCAGAGGACAGCGATGAACAGATTGTATTTGCAGATGAAGATTATTTTGAGAAAATAGACCTTGAATTAAAGAATAAAATAGAGTGGATTATTCCAAGTGCGCAAAAGAACGTTATGGAGCCTATTCGCCTGAGCCTTGAGGCGGGCGGCCAGACATATCCTGACAATCCGCACGAGGGAGAAGAGTTTGGATTTGTACTGAAAGGTGAGATTACCATTCATATAGGAAAGAAAATCCATCAGGCAAAGGCCGGCGATTCATTTTATTATACACCGGCAAGAAAACATTATATTTCGTCGAAAGCAGGCGCAGAACTGATATGGGTAAGTTCGCCGCCAAGCTTTTAAGATGTAAAGAAAGGAACTTAAATGACATCATCACTCATCGAATTAAAGCATATTTACAAGTCTTTTGAAGATACACAGGTGCTGGATGACTTCAATTTAACGGTAAATGAGAACGAATTTATCACACTGTTGGGACCTTCTGGATGTGGAAAGACTACAACGCTTCGTATTGTAGGCGGTTTTGAAAAGCCTGATGCAGGGCAGGTGTTCTTTGAAGGAAAGGATATTACCGATGTGCCGCCGAATCAGCGCCATCTGAATACTGTATTTCAGAAGTACGCGCTTTTTCCACATATGAATGTGGGACAGAATATCGCCTTTGGCCTTAAGATTAGCGGGAAGAGCGAATCGTATATTAAAGATAAAGTTGAATATGCGCTGAAACTTGTCAATCTGGACGGCTATGAGAAACGAAAAATCGATCAGCTTTCCGGCGGTCAGCAGCAGAGAATTGCTATGGCAAGAGCTATTGTCAATGAACCGAAGGTGCTTTTGCTTGATGAACCTTTGGGAGCATTGGATTTGAAATTGCGCCAGGATATGCAGTATGAGTTGATTCGCCTGAAGAATGAACTTGGCATCACCTTTATTTACGTTACTCACGATCAGGAGGAAGCCCTGACTATGAGCGATAAAGTAGTGGTAATGAACGGTGGATATATTCAGCAGATGGGTACGCCGGAAGAGATTTACAACGAGCCGGAAAATGCTTTCGTTGCAGATTTTATCGGTGACAGCAATATTATTGATGGCACAATGATGGAAGATTTTTATGTGAAGATCTGTGGTACAGTATTTCCTTGTATTGACGACGGCTTTGGCAGAAATAAGCCAGTCGACGTTGTAATCAGACCGGAGGATCTGATTATTGGAAAACCGGGTGCAGGCAGGCTAGATGGTGAAGTGACTCACAATGTATTCATTGGTGTACACTATGAAATGGAAATTGAAGCAGGCGGATTCACCTGGCTTGCACAGAATACCACCAGCTATCCGGTAGGAACTAAGGTTAGTCTGGATGTGATTCCGGAAAATATTCAAATTATGCATAAACCACAGTCCAAGGAAGAGGAGGCGATAGAAATCGATGTCTAAAAAAAGTTTTGCAACGCCATTTCTCTTGTGGATTATCTGCGGTACTGTGATTCCTTTGGCAGTTGTTGCTTATTATGGTTTTACAGACAGAAGCGGCACATTTACTTTTGCTAATTTGATTGCAATGCTGAGCGCAGAGCATGCGCAGGCGCTTTTACTGTCTCTTTTGCTGTCATTAATCAGTACTGTGATTTGCTTTGTGATCGCTTTTCCGCTGGCGCTGATTTTAAAAGGGAGCAAGCTTGGACGGCAGGGCTTTATGGTGTTCATTTTTATCTTGCCGATGTGGATGAACTTTTTACTGCGAACGATGGCGTGGCAGGTAATTCTGGAAAAGGGCGGATTGATCAACGGTCTGCTGGGACTTTTACATCTGCCGCCTCTTGCGCTGATCAATACACCGGCAGCAATTGTACTGGGAATGGTTTATGATTTTCTGCCTTTTATGGTACTGCCGATCTATAATACACTGATGAAGATAGATGATCATATTATAGAAGCTGCTTACGATCTTGGAGCGACCAAGCGGAAGGTACTGACAGATATCCTGCTGCCTCTCAGCATTCCGGGTATTGCCAGCGGTGTTACCATGGTGTTTGTACCGTCCCTGACCACTTTTGTAATCTCCAACATGCTGGGCGGAGGGAAAATCAATCTGATTGGAAATATCATCGAGCAGGAATTTACGACAAGTTCCAACTGGAATCTGGGCTCGGGCCTGTCTCTTGTCATGATGGTATTTATTGTTATCAGCATGGCAGCGCTCTCTAAATTAGACAAAAATGGGGAGGGGACGCTGATATGAAAAAACTTGGAAAAAGCATTTATCTGATCCTCGTTCTGCTGTTTTTGTATCTGCCAATTCTGATCCTGATGTTTTTTTCCTTCAACGAGAGCAAGTCTATGTCTCTGTGGACGGGCTTTTCTTTGAAATGGTACAAGGAAATGCTGTCAAATACCATGATTATGGAAGCAATCTGGAACACATTCACGATTGCGCTGGCAGCTGCCGCCATAGCAACCCTCATCGGGACTGCTGCATGTATCGGGATTATGGCGATGAAAAAGCGCTCTGAAAATGTAATCATGGCGCTGAACAATATTCCTCTGCTCAATGCAGATATTGTTACAGGTATTTCTCTGATGATGGCATTTATTGCCTTCGGTATTTCACTGAGCTGGGGTACAGTACTGCTTGCGCATATCACTTTCAGCATTCCTTATGTGATTCTGTCGGTGATGCCAAAATTTAAACAGATTTCTGGAAATACTTATGAAGCTGCACTGGATCTTGGAGCAACGCCGCTTTATGCGTTTTATAAAGTCGTTCTTCCTGATATTAGACCGGGCATTGTCAGCGGATTTCTGCTGGCGTTCACCATGTCTGTAGATGATTTTGTAATTACACACTTTACAAGAGGCGCTGGCATTAATACGATTTCGACTTTGATTTATAGCCAGGTGAAAGTAGGAATCAGACCGACACTTTTTGCACTGTCTACAGTTATTTTTGTTACCGTGCTGCTGGTTTTGACTACTTCCAATGTTGCGTCGGCCAAGGCAGGCGGAAAGACGAAAAAGCGTATTATGGCAGTGCTGACAGCGCTGGTGATTTGTTTGCTTTGCGGAACTCTTTATCTCAGCGGTTCCACAGGAGGCAACACCGGAAAGGAAGTCCATGTCTATGCTTTTGGAGATTATATTGATCCTGCGCTCATTAAAGAATTTGAACAGGAAACAGGGATATCTGTGGTCATGGACACTTTTGACACAGCAGAGGAAATGTATCCTGTCATAAAAAATGGTTCGGTTAATTACGATGTGATTTGTGTTTCCGATTATATGATTGAAAAACTTATCAGCGAGGATTTGCTTGCAGAAGTAGATTATTCTTCGATTCCAAATATCTCTAATTTGGAGAAAAAATATCTGCAGCTTGCGGAGTCTTTCGATTCGGGAAATAAATATGCGGTTCCTCATACATGGGGCACGCTGGGAATTTTATACGATACGGATAAAATTCCTGAAGGAGAGATCACTTCCTGGAATGATCTTTGGAAGACGGAATATGCGGGCAGAATTGTTATGCCTGATAGTATGCGTGACACTATGGGAATTGCGTTGAAAGCAAAGGGATATTCGTTAAATACTGTCAGCGAGGCGGAACTTTCTGAAGCAGCAGCTTATCTGACAGAGCAAAAATCTCTGGTATACAAATATGCCAATGATTCGGCGAGGGATATGATTCTCGGCGGATCTGCGGATATTGCAGTCATCTGGAATGGTGAAGTTTTGTATTGTCGCGAAGAAAAAGAAAATTTAGCTTATGTCGTTCCAAAAGAAGGCAGTGAGTATTTTACCGATGCCTGGGCGATTCCGAAAGCTGCGAAAAATCGGGATAGTGCCCACGCCTGGATCAATTTTATGCTGGAAAAGGAAACGGCGATGATAAACTTCGATTATTTGACATACTCAATTCCAAATATCAGTGTTATAGATAGTGTTAAGGGTGATTCGGTCAAGATGGATATCCTGTTTCCGGATGAAATAGTGCTGAAACAGTGTGAGTCTCTTAGAAATCTTGGCGCAGAAGCGGACGATTTGTTCACCAAATACTGGAAGAAATTTAAGTCGTAGGATTTCCTCCCTGCGCCTTAGAAAAAACCGCAGATCAGAAGGTCTCAGAAATTCCTGAGTCTTCCGGTTTGCGGTTTTTATTAAGAGGGCAGGATTTGACTTTTTTCCTCAAAAAAAGTACAATATAATGCAAAGTAATTTTTGAAAAGAGGACGAGGATGTCTAAGAATTATAAAAAGAAACGCGGTGACCGCAAGGATGGAAGATGGCTGAGAGAGCTGGATTCCCTTCATGGTATCATGCCATATATCTATCCCAATCGTGCGGATAACGAGGCTTACATCTGTGAGCGAATTGATTTAACCAATGTGAATGCCTATATGGAAAAGAAAAACGCCGAGAACCCTGAAATGAAGTATAAACTATTTCAGGTTCTTATTGCTGCTTTTGTCAAGACTGTAACGCTCAGACCGAACATGAATCGCTTCATCAAGGGCGGCAGAATTTTTCAGAGAGATGATTTGACGGCTGCTTTTGTGGTAAAGAAGGAGTTTTCTGACGACGGCGGGGAAGCCCTCGCTTATCTGTCTTTTGATGAGGATACCACCATTGAAATTGTTAGAGAAAAGGTCTATGATATTATTAATCGATACAGAGGAAGCAGTGAAAAAGCGGCGGAAACCGATAATACGACAGGCGCTATGGATATGCTGATGAAACTGCCAAGACCTGTACTTCGCTTTGTCATGTGGATTTTGCACAAGTTGGATTACTATGGGAAAGTGCCTGATGCGCTGATCAAGGAAGACCCCAATTTTGCGACGGTTTTTATGACGAATCTGGGGTCTATTGGACTGAAGTCAGGCTACCATCACCTGTCAAACTGGGGTACCAATTCCATTTTCGTGGTGCTGGGTGAGAAAAAGATAGTAGATGGCAGGGAGATCATTGATATTGGTTTAACTTTGGATGAGCGAATCGCTGATGGCTACTACTATTCTAAAACTGTGAAACTGCTGAAATATTTATTGCAGAATCCGGAGCTTCTGGAGACTGCAGCAAGGGAGGAAGTAGATTATGACAACTGAGTTAAAAGCGCCTTGGATTAAAAATTTAGGCGGTGTGCCGGCAAGCTTGACCTATCGCCAGTGTTCCATGTACGAAATGGTGGAAGCTGTTGCCGAGAAGTATCCGGATTACATTGCCTATGATTTTATGGGAAGCAAGACTACATATAAAACTTTTATCAAGGAAATCAATGATTGTGCAAGAGCTTTGAAAGCCATTGGTGTGCAGGAGGGAGAGTCCGTTACAATTTGTATGCCTAATGCGCCTCAAACCATGATAATGTTCTATGCGGTAAATCTGGTAGGCGCTATCGCCAACATGGTACATCCTCTTTCCAGCGAAAAGGAAATTGAATTTACCATTAGAGAATCAGGAAGTGCAGTCTGCCTAACACTGGATCAGATGTACGGTAAGTTTGCAAACATCAGACAGAATGTACCGCTGCGCAGTCTGATTATCACCAGTGTAAAGGATGTGCTCAGCCCGATTAAAAAGAAGGGCTATTATCTTATGGAAGGTCGCAAAATCAAAGTGCCTAAGGATGCTGTGATTATCTGGTGGGAGAATTTTTTGAAAAACGGTAAGGGCTACAAGGCGCCGTATGAACGGCAGCGCGTGGGAGAAGATCCTGCGGTTATTCTTTATAGCGGCGGCACCACTGGCATTATGAAGGGAATTCTCTTATCCAATCTGAATTTTAATGCTTTGGCGGCACAGATTTTGGCAACCAATAAAATGTTTAAGCCTGGTGACAAGATGCTGGCAGTTATGCCGATGTTTCACGGTTTTGGTCTTGGTGTAAGCATCCACTCTATGGTAGCTAACGGCGGCAGATGCATTCTGATTCCGCGATTTACACCGGAGAGTTACGCCAAGCTGATTAAAAAGCACCAGCCTAATTTCATTGCAGGAGTGCCTACCCTCTATGAGGCGCTGCTTCGCCTGCCGACTTTAGATAAGGTGAATCTGGCATGCCTGAAAGGCGTGTTCAGCGGCGGAGATTCTCTGTCGGTAGAGTTGAAAAAGCGGTTTGACGCATTTTTAAAATCTCATGGTGCCCATATCGTTGTCAGAGAAGGCTATGGCACTACTGAATGTGTCACTGCAAGCTGTCTGACGCCGGTACATATGGAAAAAGAGGGAAGCATTGGCTTGCCGTTTCCGGATACCTACTATAAGATTGTTAAAGTGGGAACGACGGAGGAAGTGCCTTACGGAGAAGAAGGTGAAATCTGCCTTTGCGGACCTACGGTTATGATGGAATATATCAACCACCCGGAGGAGACAGCAGATACGCTGAAGACCCATGAGGATGGTCACACGTGGCTGCATACGGGGGATTTGGGTTTGATGGATGAAGACGGATTTGTGTATTTCCGTCAGAGAATTAAGCGCATGATTGTTACCAGTGGATACAATGTATATCCGTCTCAAATCGAAAATGTGCTGGACGCTCATGATGCGGTACATATGAGCTGCGTTATCGGTGTGCCTGACCCGCTGAAAATGCAGAAAGTAATCGCTTTTGTTATGCTGAAACCGGGTTTTTCGCCGAGTGAAGAAACCAAGATCAGCATTATGAAGCACCTTGAAAAAAATGTAGCAAAATACGCCATGCCAAAACATATCGAATTTCGGGATATGCTGCCGACGACATTGGTTGGAAAAGTAGCATATCGGAAATTAGAAGAAGAAATGGCAGGAAAAGAAATATAAGAACGTTTATATACGATATATATAAGGGCAAAGGGCAGTCTCAAAAGAAATCATTTCTTTGAGACTGCCCTTCGCGTTTATAGAAAGCGTTAGTTAATTGCTCGTTAATTGTAAGTTCTGTATGCCTGATTAGACCATTTGGAATAATAAGTGATACCATCAATGGTACGCACGCCGCGAATTCTGAAATAGTAGCGGGTGCCTTTTGTTAGGCTTTTGGTATTTTTGTAAGTCAGTACAGTACCGCTGGCTGTCTTAAAGAAAGGGGTACTGTCATAGGTCCCCGACTTTGTGGATCTATAGATTTCGTAATAGTCCATCTTGTATCCTGCAGATTTTTCCCAGTTGATGCGGATAAAACCGCTGCCCAATTCAGATTTTGCTGTTATCGTGGTTGCTTGAACCCCCGCAATCAGCTTCTCGTTTGAATTCGTATTTGCCGGAGCTTGATAGGTCCTGTATGCTTGATTGGACCACTGCGTGTAGTATTTTTTACCATCGATGGTGCGTACACCTCGGATCCTATAGTAATACTTGGTACCATTAGTCAAGCTTTTTGTATTCTTGTAAGTGACAGCAGTACCAGACGTAGTAATGTAGAAAGGTGTGTTGCTGTAGCTTCCGGATGCTGTGCTTCTATATACTTCGTAGTAATCCACCTTATAGCCTGCGGATTTGGTCCAGTTTAGCTGGATAAATCCACTGCCTAAAGCAGAACTTGCTTTGATTGTCGTATTTTCGACGCCTGCAATTGTGCCATTTGCAGCAGGAGGCTGCGGTGTAACCGGATCTTCTGGCTGAGCGGCAGCGGTTACTTTTATATTGACCTGCCTGGTTGCTTTTTCGTAGTTGTTGGTTTCCGCGGAGGTTACGGTAATGACCGCTGTACCGGTGCCTCCTTTTAGGGAAACTTTACCTGTATTGCTGACTGTAGCGATGGAAGTATCACTGGATTTGTAGGTCAGCTTTCCATCGCTGTCGCACTTGGTGTTGATGGTGAAATCATCTCTGTCAGTGGTCCGGTTATAGGTGGTGTATCCGGTAAACTTTGGAGTTGCTTTTTTGATTTTAAAGGTCTTGGTTAAAGTGCCGTGATAATTTCTTTTTCCTGTAATTTTCACTGTTGCTGTACCTGCGTTCTTGTTGTTGGAATAGGAAACGGAGTAATCACAGGTTTTAAGCGTAGTGCCTTTGTACTGAACTTTTACAGTCGGCTTTTTTGCGCTGCCGCTGTAGGTTACATCGGCAATACTGCCGACAGTGCCGCCGTCTGCAATATCGGTGGTAGTAATGGTAAATGGAACCATTTTTACGTTGGAATACTTGCCGATACCTTCAATGCGTGCATAAGCAGTGCCAGCCAATACGTTTTTGATGTAATTGACTTTATAGTCGACGCCTTTCGTCAATTTTGTGCCGTTGTAGGTAACGGAGACTGAAGGGTATTTTCTGTATTTTGTATATTCGTAGGACGTTTTTCCGAGAGAAACGGAAGCGTTTTTTATGGATTTCGTGCCAGATTTTGTTTCTTCGGCATTATTATCATAGTACCAGAAGTTGCAGTCCACCCGACCGCTGATACCGGTGATGCTTCCGCTGGAAGTGTACTGCCAATATTCGTAAGGTCTTTCGTAGCTATTGTCAGTGGAGTACTGTGCCAGCCATACCTTGAATTTATTGTCAATTAGATTCATGTTTATTTTGTTGCTGCTGGGATTTCCGTAGGGGGAGGTGATGGCGCGATAAGAGTAAAACATGGACTCATAGTCGGAGTTCTTTTTTATGTAGTTTAGAAAAGCAAGGGAGTTGGTCGCAGCCTTGTCCTTTCTGGTGGAAGAGGACCAGCTGTTATATGCACTGGTGAGTCTGCTGCCAGAAGGCATCTCAAAGTCATAAGCAACTGGTAAATCCAATTCTCTGCCGTCCAGCACATCCAGCACATACTTGGCTTCCTTCTGTGCTTCTGTCGGGGAAGTTGCTGTGGAATAGTAGTATACGCCGACCATGATATCGTTGGCACGGGCTTCTTTATAGTTGTATTCAAAATATGAGTCAGTGTTAGTGCGGTGAGGTGAGGCAAGATAAGAAAAACCGACGCGAATGTAGGCGTAGTCGATACCTTGTCTTTTCACCTTGGCCCAGTCAATCTGCTGCTGATACTCGGATACATCAATGCCGTCGATGACCAGGGTGTTTCCGAATTTGGAAGCATGGGAATAACCGCCGGAATCCACAACGGCGCTGCTGGCAGAGGCGACTATGCAGGTGGCAAAGAGAGCGGCAATGGATAAAACCGCAGTTAATAGTAGTTTTTTTGTATTCATTTCATCTCTCCTAAAATTATAATTTTACTATGCCCTTCTATCTTAACAAATTTGTCCGAATTTGTCGACAGCATGAGTAGAATTTTCACATAGACTTCTTGAAAACTTCATGAAAATGGTTTATTATCAAGATATTATGTTGGGTTATGTTACCATAGAGAAAAATGAATTGAAGGTGCGGGATTATACCTTGTACCAGGGCTATTACTGCGGTATCTGTAAATCCATAGCCAGAAGAATTGGCCAGATTCCAAGGCTTGGGCTCAGCTATGACGCAGTATTTCTTGCACTGGTTTTGGCGGGCTTTGAAGATACAAAAGATACGCTGAAACTGGAGCATTGTATCACTCACCCCATAGAGAAAAAACCTGTGATTTACGATAATGCTGCTATTGACTATGGAGCGGACGTTATGGTAATTTTAACGTATCATAAATTTTTAGACGACTGGAAAGACGAAAAAAGTGTTGCAGGCTTTGCGGGAAAAACCGCTTTGCGCCATGCCTACAAGAAACTAGAAAAGCGTTATCAGAACCTTTGTACAAACGTTGAGAAAGCACTGACAAAGCTATCTTTGTTGGAGGAGGGAAAGTCAACCTCTGTAGACCAGACCGCGGAGGCTTTTTCTGATTTGATGGAAGTGCTGTTTACCGGATTTTTGGAGGGAAGTTCTCTATCCGCGAAAGAAGAGAAGCAGACCAGAGTGCTTGCCCAGCTGGGTCGTGCGCTGGGGCGGTGGATTTATATCATAGATGCATTGGATGACTATGAAAAGGATATGGAAAAAGGCTGCTATAATCCTCTAATTTACAGAAAAAATCACCTTGAGGGCATGGACACTTTGCTATATCAATGTCTGGGGGAAATTGCGATGACATATGACTTACTGGAACTAAAGCAAAATACAGAGATTGTCGAAAATATTATTTTTATGGGACTGCGCGCATGCACAGACCAGATTCTTAGAGAAAGGATAGATACAGATGAGCAATCCATATGAAGTACTGGGCGTTTCACAGAACGCTTCAGATGAAGAAATCAAAGCGGCGTATAAAGCGCTTGTAAAAAAATATCATCCGGATAAATATCAGAACAATCCCCTTGCAGATTTAGCAGAGGAGAAGCTGCAGGAGATTAATGAGGCGTATGATGTGCTGATGAAGGGAAGAGCCGGCGGTGGCTCTGGTAGCTGGTCCGGCACATGGGCTTCAGATTCTGGCAGGGGGTATGCAGGTGGCTCAAATAGCCGTGCTTCTGGCAGCAGTGATTATTATGCAGTTCGCCAGGCCATTGACCGAGGTGATTTTATAGGAGCGGAACAAATGCTGATTCATGCACCTATGCGAGATGCTGAGTGGTTTTTCTTAAGTGGAGTGCTATCTTATCGGAAAGGCTGGATTGATGATGGAATCAGCAATTTGCGCCAGGCTATTGATATGGATCCAAATAATTTTGAATATCAGAGAGTTTATCAGCAGATGATAGCGCAGGGAAGTATGTATAAAAACCGTTCTGACGGGCAGGGATATAATCGAAGTGATGACTGCTGCGCAAATTGCTGCACATTTTATTGCCTTACGACCTGGTGCTCACCTTGCTGGTAAAAAATGGAATTTTATTAAGCCTTAAGAGAACATTTACAGGGGTTATTTTCCAGTATTTTTAGCCATTTGTAAGGGGAAGAATCTAAATTGCAGAACTTTGAGGATCTCACCCCAAGAGACTGGTAGACAGTATAATTGTGTGCTATGATGAAGTCACCAATTTAGCAGACGAGAAAATGGCGCCAATCTATAATCGTCTCAACCAAATTGAAGAGCGTCTTGTTAGAATATAAACCTAAAAAGCTGACTTGCTGAAGAAGGCGCCTTGCGGCATACCTTTCCGGCAGATCAGCTTTTTCGTTTATTAGGCGATTAAATAATATGAATATAATCTTTCAGTTCTTTTTCCATCTCAACACGGTGGTGTGCAGTGTAAATACCAGGAATGCCACCGGTATGCAGCATGATGACATTTTCGCCATGCGCGATTGTGCCTTTTTTTATCATATCCAAAATGCCTGCAAAGGTTTTTCCAGTATAGCAAGGATCTAAGATTACGGCTTCTTTGCGCCCCATGTAATAAATGGCTTCGCGCACTTCCTTAACCGGGTTATTGTAAGCACCGCAGTCGTATTCAGTCGTGATATCAAAATCAGATTTGTTCATTTCCTTTGGCAGATTGAAAAGAGTTTTCATACGATCATAGTAATTAGCCGCCATGGCGTAGATATCTTTCTTTGGAGAAATGCTGATACCAGTTAGCCGAAGGGGCAATCCTTCGTTTTTGATGGCACAGGCAAGACCCATGTAAGTACCCATGCTACCTACAGTAGAAATCAGACGAACGTCAGAAAGCTGCATTTCTTCTACCTGTGCAGCCAGCTCTAAAGCACAGTCATAGTAACCTAACGCACCGATTTCGTTAGAGCCGCCAACCGGAATAAAGTAGACTTTTTCACCCTTTGCCTCCCACTCTTCTGTCACTTTTTTAACTGTTGCTGCCTCAAGCTCGTCTGCGGTATGTACGCCGTCGTCCTGCACCAGATAAACAGGACAGCCCATGATACCGTCAAGAAGAAGATTAGCTGATATTTCGCCTGGATAAGGGTCAACGGCTACGATGGCAGCTTTAAGACCGTATTTTGCAGCGACAGCAGCAGTTAGTCTGCCGTGATTGGTCTGTGCGCCGCCGACGGTCAGCAGCATAGTCGCATCCTGGTCCAATGCATCTTTTACCAGATATTCCAGCTTACGTAGCTTATTGCCGCCGGTACCGAAATTGGTCAAATCGTCTCTTTTCAGATAAAAATTGACGCCTAGTTCTTTTGAAATATTTTCGAGATAGGTAATCGGGGTTGGTGAATTGAGAAAATGTAATTTCTCACGTCCTAAAGTCATATAAAATCCTCCTGTTCATTTACTGAAAGATATTGTACCACATATTTGAAAGAAAAAACAGGGGGAAAAGGTTGTATATTTATGAATTATCTAGTATAATAATGAGAATCGAGCAACAGTGCGTATAAGAAATGAAGGAGGAATACAATATGGCGAGCTTATGGGGTGGCAGATTTGAAAAGGAAATGGATGAAATTGTAAAGGTGTTCAATGCATCTATCGGATTTGATCAAAGAATGTATAACGAAGATATAGACGGCAGTATTGCGCATGTAACAATGCTTGCGGCGCAGGGGATTGTCACAAAAGAAGAGAGTGGGAAAATTATCGCAGGTCTTGAAACCATACGTGAAAAAATTAGAAGCGGTGAAATTATATTTAACGTAGAAGATGAAGATATTCATATGGGAATTGAAAGCCGGCTGATTGCTGAGATTGGCGATGTGGGTAAGAAACTGCACACAGCTAGAAGCAGAAATGACCAGTGCCAAGTCGATGGCAGAATGTATCTAAAGAAAGAAATTGGAGAGATTCTGGACAGACTCTATTATCTGGAAGAAGTAATTTTGGAAAAAGCTGAGAAATATGCGGATTGTTTGACCGTGGGATTTACCCATATTCAGCATGCGCAGCCAATTACCTTAGGATTTGTGTTCATGGCGTATTTCCAGATGTTTAAAAGAGATATCGAAAGGCTTCATGATACTTACCACAGAATGAACTTATGTCCTTTAGGAGCAGGTGCTCTTGCAGGGACGACTCTTCCCATTGACAGGCATAAAACCGCGAAGCTTTTGGGTTTTGCAGCGCCAACAGAAAATGCCATGGACAGTGTCAGCGATCGGGACTACAGTATTGAATTTTTAAGCGATGCGTCCATTTCCATGATGCATCTATCCAGATGGGCGGAAGAGTTTGTATGGTGGAACTCTCAGGAGTTCAGTTTTATTGATATCGATGACAGTTACTGTACAGGCAGCAGCATTATGCCGCAGAAAAAGAACCCGGATATGGCGGAACTGCTTCGCGGAAAAGTGGGCAGAGTCTATGGAGATTTGATGCAGCTTCTGACCGTGATGAAGGGGACGCCTCTTGCCTATAACAAGGATTTTCAGGAGGATAAGGAAAGCCTCTTTGACGCGGTAGACACATGGAAGGCCAGCATTACCATCTTTGCTAATATGCTGGAAAAGACGGAGTTCAGATTGGATCAGATTGAGGCGCAGATGGCAAAGGGATTCCTAAACGCTACCGATATTGCGGAGCATTTCGTTAAGCAAAACATTCCATTCAGAGAAGCACACGAAATTGTTGGGCGCATGGTGAAAGTCTGTGAGGTTAATGGTTGTCAGCTTGAGGATTTAACCGATGAACAGCTCAGCGAAATCGACGGCAGAATTTCGAAGAAATCCCTTGGCGATATCAGTATTAAGGCCTGCGTCGACGCCAGAATTTCTTTTGGTGGGACAGCGCCGTCAGAGGTCAGAAGACAGATTGCAGCGGGAAGGGCATTCCTTGAAAGTTTAAAATAAGTAGTAATAGATAAAAAAAGGTTTAAAAGAACGAGAATTTGGGAAATCTCGTTCTTTTGCACGTTTTGAGAGAGGATTACAACAGATATAGTTTTATAATGCGGTCAATATAATCGGCATTCAGACTGCCGTCAGCTAGATCAAAGGTAATAATCAGATTATCCCAAAGGTTAATGCCTGCATTGTGGTAGTCCTGCAGCTTAAAAAATATCTTGCGCACATATTCTTCATCGTCGATTTTTCCAAAATGTTCCCAGAGGAATATTTTTTTATCGCGGGGACGCTCTATGAGAAAATCAGGATAATATTTAAAACCGTTTACTGTGTATTCAACCTCATATTTGAAACGAAATTGGTAAGAGGTCAGTATGGAAGCAATAAGTGTCTCGGATTTAGAGCGGTAATAGACACCCTGATAAAGATGTTTTTTATCCTGCTTCCAGCCAGTATTCTGCTCAGCGGCAAAGTTGTGCCAGTCGTTCTCAAGAGGGATAATTGGCTGGTAAGTATTTAACAATTTTTTTAACAGGGGAATATCAATTTGTAGAGAGCGAAGTTGCTGCAGGAGTGCTTTTTTACTTTTGTATTGCTGGTATAATTCAGGGCTGTTTTTCAAACTGACAAGTGCAGTGCCGGTATCTATGTAATAGTATTCTTTTCCCTTGCTGCTTTTCTTTACTAGATTTCCCATAGGAAGGTCAGATAATTGATTTTTACAGTATTGTTGCTGTCTTTTTAAAAAATCAAGTTGTGCGGTAGCTGTATCGACGAAATTCATTTTTGAATCATCTCCTTTCATGTGCAGGTATGTCGTGTAATTGTCTTCCAGTTTTCAGCTTTTTAGAAGAAGGTTTTCAAAAGTGCCCAAAAAGGTTTCTTTTTGCGAATGAAATCGGGATTTTGAAAACCGATTGGAGAAAATCTGAAAACTGGTAAAAAACGGTTTCAAACTGGAACGGACATACCGTAATTTAATCCGATTATACCATGAATAAAATGTAAAATACAATAAAAATTTACAAATAATAGAAATTAATACAAAAAATAGAATTAAATTGCCGGAATCCTCAAAACCATTTCTTCTTTCGAAAGAAAATCAAAAGACCTACGACCAGTCCTAATGATAGAGAAACCACAAAAGGGTAGCCATAGGACCACTGATATTCGGGCAGAGAGAAGTTCATACCGTACCAAGCAGCAATCAGGGAAAGAGGAAGGAAAATTGACGTGACTACAGTGAAAACTTTCATGATGTTATTCTGCTCAATATCGATTTGGGACTGATAGGCCTCCCGCACCGATTCCAAATAAGTCTGCAGATGAAAGGTGAACTCCAAAAGACGGTCAAATTTTTTGTCAATATAGGCAAAGCTGGAATCTACCGCACATAGCGCATCTGTGAGAAATTCCATCTGTTCATAATAGCGCTTAACCTTGATTAAATCCTTGCGGACTTTGACGATGTCGGAAATGCCATCCTTTCCTGGTGTGCTATCCATGAGCAGCTTATCCTCAAGGGAAATGATCAGGTTTTCCAGAGATTCCAGCTTGTGTACATCGCTTGCAGTCATTTCCAGCAGAAATTCGTGAAGCTGCAAAACTCCGTCAAAAGGGGTATCTATGTTTTGTGCAAATTCACAAATGGCAGTGCTGTCGCTGGCAATGAGCAGATGATTTTTGTCCGCGAAGATGGTGACCTTCTTTCCATCCATCCAGTAGAAGGTCAGAAAATATGTCCGTTCTGAAAGTACTGTAAAAAAACTGCGGCTATCATCTAAACGGCGGATGATGTCATCATTCACATATTCTTTTAACGTTGAGACATCCTTTTCTTCTAAAATTTTAATCATCGTGCACCTCTTTCAGTATAAAAGACGGCAGAGTTTAGAATCTGCCGTCAATAGTATGTGCAACTTTTCTTTATTTATAAATTCTTGCGACTCTGTGTCCCAGCGTGCCGTACAAAAATTCAAAGGTATTTTCACAGAATTGTTCCATCTCCCACGTTGTAATCTGCTCATCGCCATCGCGTCCCACCATGATTACTTTATCCCCGATCTCACAAGGAATACCTGTTACATCGATAAAAGCTTGATCCATACAGCAGCCGAGGAATCGTGTGCGGCGACCATTTACCAGGACAGGTCCTTGTTTTCTCATCCAGCCAGGATAAAATCCATCGGCGAATCCTACTGAAAGTGTAGCAATTTTCATCGGTTCGCTGGCAATGAATGCGCGGCTGTAACCTACACTGTCGCCCGTATCAATCTGGTGTACGTTGGTGATATAGGTGCCGATTTCTACAGGTTCTGTAAGTCCTAGAGGCTCTCTGCCGTCTTCCATGGCCATATGCCCTAGAATCGAAGTACAGGAACGGACATGGGTGCTGTAGTCTATAGCTTCCCTGTACCATGAAGTAGCAGCGGAATTGCAGCAATGCACGTACTGCAGCGAAAAGCCAGCCGCCTTTATTTGAGAAACGCCTTCCTGAAAGCGTGCAAACTGTTCCAACGTGAAGGGATCATAATAATCGGCAGTCGAAGATACAAAGTGGGTATAAGCGCCGACTACTTCAATGTTGTCAAAAGATTTTACCAAATTCAAAAGATTTTCCAAATTTTGACCAGGTTTTACGCCAAGCCGGTTCATGCCAGTGTTAATTTTGATATGGACTTTGGTCTTTTTTCTTGCTTCGCCAGAAAGAGCATTGAGCCGGCGGGCGGTGACTTCTTCAAAGAGTGGAATCTGCAAATCGTATTCGATTGCACCGTGGAGAAGATGCTGTGGGATGCCGCCAACGATGAGAATCTCGCAGGAAAGACCTGCATGTCTGAGCTCTACAGACTCGTGCATCGCTGAGTTTGCAATCAGTTTAGCACCGCAGCGCTCTACAAAAAGTTTTGCCATAGGTACAAGACCAAAACCGTAGCAGTTGCCTTTGACGACAGGGATAATATCCGTATCAGGACCGATGTGTTTTTTTACAATCTTATAATTGTTCACAACAGTGTCCATATCTACTTTAAAGTAGGAGTTATAGTAGTTGTTTTCCATAAGGATGCCTCCTTATTCGTTCAGATGCAGATAATTGATATGGGAAACGGTAATATTGTCTGCTTTGCGACAGCGCTGCCCCAGAATGCGAACCTTTCCCAAAGCAAATAAACATGCGTCCTTGTATGGCATCTTTTCGTCAAGCTCAAACTTTCGCCACTGCGCTTTTTCAAAGCCGGTCAGAAGGAATGAAGTCTTGGGGCAGAGATGTACGATGCAGTCTGCCGGAAGCGTTTCATCCAGTTTTCTCAAGAACGGAACAGTGAAGTTTTCTGTGATTTGCTTTGCAAATTTTGGACCGAGTATATTCAGACTTCCCGGAGAATCGGTATAGTAGATGATGCGGCAGCCGGCATCGTAAGCCGCCAGCGCAAAATCTACAAGTCCATCAGAAACTTTCGTGAAGAACTGATCCATGACTTCCGGCTTTTTTCGCCAGCCCATAAGTATTTTCATTAGATCACTGACGCCGTTGATGATGGTAACTGGTCCGTGAAGCTCCACCGTTGCATTGCCGCCGGCTTCATTGATCGCTTTGACTGCTTTCAGGGTTTCGCTGATTCGTCTGCTGGTAATGTCCATAGGAGAAAGGTTTGCAAGCTCATCGATTTTTGTGACAATATCGGTGTCCTTGCGGGGGCCCAGTGGGGAATCGTCAAACTTAATTTTTGCGCCCATGCTTTCAGCCTCAAGAACTGGGTCAAAGGGCAGCACTGCATTTTCGCCTGCCAGGGCGGCGATTGCTTCTGCGCTAAAATATGCCTCAGGAAGAGAAAGTCCCTTTGCTGCAGCTTCTTCCTTTGACATGCCGATGTACTCTGCGTATTTACAGCTGTAATCGATTAGTTTTGCCATTGCTTGTTACCTCCTTTATAAAAATCCCGGCAAACAAGGCTTTCTTGCCGGCCGGGGATTTTATGCGTCGTGGATAAGAATATTTTATACGAATACAATCTGTACGTTTTTACAGTTGGTCAGATATACGATAGAAGCGTAGTTGATGCCGAAGGATACGATATCACCAGGCTTCAGATCTCTTTCGGCATCTTCGATATCTAAGATAGTGTGGTCGGAGGAAGCGCCAATGACCTCAACACCTTTATCTTTCGGGAAGATTTCGTCGATACTGCCGTAATCCACCTTACCGATACCAAGAAGGGCTCTCTTTCTGATGCCTCTGTCAACATATTCAGGTGTGTGTCCAAAAGCATCAATAGAAATTTTGCCAACCGGGTGGGACGGTTTGTCCTTGACTTCGATGACTTCAGCTTTCAGCGTATAAGTGTCCTGGTGCATCCAGCTCATGTCATAACCGTAAAATACATCTAAATCTCTTGCGAGAAGAATACCTTCGCCGACTCTGAGCAGATTGATTCTCTTTGGCATGTCGTGATTGATAATTCTAGGCAGGCTTGTAGTAGCGCCACCGGAGATGTATTCCAGCTGTCTGCCGATTTTGCCTTCGATTCTTTCTGCGATAGCAACCAGTTCGTCCAGTTTGTCAGCTGTTGCTTCGATGGAGCCGTAGCAGCCCAGATTGGTGCCGACGCCACCTAGTTCCAGATTCTTAAGCTCATTTTCTACCATGACAGCAACATCAACCATTTCGTCCTTGTCCCAGAATCCTTCACGAAGGTCTCCAAGGTCAGCCATCAGAATGACTTTGTGTACCTTGTTCTGCTTTGCAGCTTCTTCGTTCAAAGCTTTCAGTACGGAGACCTCACTGTTTAAGCTGACATCGCAAAGTCTTACAACTTCTGGAAGTTCGCTGAGCATAGGAACACGCAGCAGCAGCATTGGAAGATCAATACCGCAGTCAATAGCGTCTTCAATCTGCTCCAGTCTGGAGGAAGCGATTAGCTTTGCACCGCCTTCAGCAAACATTTTAGCACATTCAGGAATACCTGTTGTTCCTTTGATAACGCCGGCAATGTCAATACCAAAAGGTTTGCACTTTTCAACGACTGCGGCTACATTTTCTTTTAGATACTGTAAGTTGATTTCAACTCTCGGATAAATTTGTTTTACCATGGTGTTCTCCTTTTTTATAAGCGCGTATCTTCATTTTCTATTCTAATGGATCTATTTTACCATGGGAGAAGCAGGGAAGTCCATATAGAAAGATTATTTCCTTTGGTATTTTTTTGAGGAAAAATTAAGTATAAGACAGGAAAATAGACTTTGTCTAATAATTGACAATGTGTGATAAATGTTGATAAATCAGGGAGGAAGGACATGCAGAAGCACTGTATAAAAAGGCTATATTGAAATGGCAATTTTTTTTCTAAAATATCTGAAAAAAGACCTAAAATGATATTCAGAAATTATGTATAATTTAATAGATAAACAAAGTATGAAAGGTGAAGGAAAAAGAATGAACAAATTTACATTTGACAACATGCCCCAGCTTAGAGTACTGAGCAACGAGCAGGTAAAAGAAATGCATGAAAAGGCATTATATGTGTTGGAAAATTTAGGAATCATTTTTGCTTATGACGAGGCACTTGATTTACTTGAGGGAGCAGGCTGCGAAGTAGACAGAACAACGCAGAAAGTTAAGTTCCCGAGAGAAGTAGTCGAGAATGCAATCAAATCTGCGCCGAGCACTTTTGATTTATATGACAGAAACGGCGAATTTTACTGCACATTCGGCGATGGCAAGACCCGTTTTAATCCGGGAAGCAGTGCCGGCAACGTACTGGAAAGCGACGGCGAGACTGTTAGACTATCCGGCGTAAAGGATCTGAAACTTTTGACGAAAGTTGCACAGAGCCTGCCGCACATCGACTTTGTATCTTCTTCCATCGTTTGTGAGGAGGCGCCGGGAGAGCTTGGATCTCAGTATCTGTATTACACCGAAATGCAGAATTCTATCAAACCGATTATCGGCGGTTCTACTGATGCAGAAGGCGTACCTAGAACCTTCAAGCTGTTAAAGGCTGTTTTAGGGTCGGAAGAAGCAGTCAGAACCAAACCGTATACACTCTTCGATATCTGCGTGACATCTCCGCTGAAGTGGTCCCATATCGGAGCAAGAAATATCATCGACTGTGTCAGAATGGATATCCCTATTAATCTGATTTCTGCACAGATTGCGGGCGCAACTGGTCCAATTACCCTGGCAGGCTGCATCCTGAACCACACCGTAGAAATTCTGGCAGGTCTGGTACTTGCACAGGTTACGAAACCGGGACATCCTGTTTCCTACGGCGGTGCACCTTGCATCTTCAACATGAAGACCATGTACACCCCGATGGAATCCATGGAATGCAGCATGGTAATGGCAGGCTATGCGCAGATGGGTCACTACTACGGACTTCCGGTACATACTTATGCTGCAATGTCTGACGCAAAGATTGTAGATTATCAGGCAGGCAGTGAATCTGCAAGATCCGGTCTCATGGCTATGATGGCAGGCGTATCCAACGTATCCGGTCCGGGCGGACTCAACGTAATCGCAGAAATGTCCATCGAAAAGCTGGTTATCGACAACGACTATATCGGTACATTGAAGCACTTGCAGAAAGGCATTCGCTTTGATGATGAAGCGCTGGCTGCAGATCTGCTTTTGGAAGTTGGTTCCGGCGGAAATTTCATGACTCAGAAACACACATTAAAGAATTATAAAAAGGAACAGAACTACAGCAATATCACCATGAACTATCAGGAAAGAGCTGCTTGGATCAAAGAAGGCAAGAAGTCCATCATGGACAAGGCGAGAGAGTATGTACAGGAAATCGACAAACAGACTATCTGCCCGCTGTCCGATGAACAGAGAAAAGCCCTCGATGCTGCTTTCATTGAAGTTTGTGCTGACGCTGGACTTTCCGAAGAGGTCGCAAAGGACCTGATTAAAAAGTATGATGAAGCTTAATCGCTAGTAGGGTAGACGTTTAGGTTTTTGTCATAAAAGAAATTATACTTTACTTAAATTATAAGAAAGGAAAAGTACGACTTAGAAGCCCCTATCTTCTATGTTGCACTAAGGTAAACTTATGGGTAGACGAGTTCCTATGTGGCAAGTGTTACTATGCGTGGTATTTACGCTAGGCGTAATTTGTTACTCCATCTTCCTTACACCGGATTATGGTGAAGCACATATGCCGATGATTCTGGCAGCTGCTTTCGTAGCGATTGTTGGCGCCCTCAATGGCTGGAAATGGAGTGTCATGGAAAAAGGTATGGTTCAGGGTATCAGCCGCTCTATGCAGGCAAACCTGATTCTGCTGACAGTAGGTATCCTGGTATCCACCTGGAAAGCAGGCGGCATCATTCCTTCCATGATTTACTATGGACTGGACATCATCAGTCCTGCACTGTTCTTAGTAACTGCGGCTCTGCTGTGTACGATTATTTCTTTCGTAATCGGATCTTCTTACACCACTGCAGGTACCATCGGCGTAGCGATGATTGGTATTGCAGTTGGTCTTGGCATCAATCCGGCGCTGGCTGCAGGCGCAGTCGTATCCGGCGCATACACCGGTGACAAGATGTCTCCGATGTCCGATACTACAAACATGGCACCGGCTGTATCCGGTTCTAACATTTTCGATCACATTAAGCACATGGTGTGGACTGTAACACCATCTTATGTCATCGCACTGGTTCTGTGGTTCATCTTAGGAAGAAGTGCAGCGCCGAGCGGCGGAATTCAGATGGAAATGAAGGATATCCTCCAGGATGCAATTCAGAATGAATTTACAGTAAGTCCATTCCTGATGCTGCCGGTTCTGTTCCTGCTTGCAGCAGTAGTGCTTAAGATTCCTGCACTGCCGGCAATGTTTGTTGGCGTAGTTATGGGTATCTTCTGCATGGGTGTTGTGCAGGGAATTGATGCGGATCAGTGGTTCTCCATCATGCACTACGGCTATAAATCCTCCAGTGCTGACATCGTTCTGACTGAAGAATATTCCGTAGCTGACGTAGTCGGCGGCGGCGGATTTGACGGCATGCTGTGGACTGTATCCATCGTACTTTGCTCTATGTCTTTCGCGGGCGTACTGGAAGCAACAGGTATGCTGGGACAGCTGGTAGAAAAGATTCTGAAGGTTGCAAAGACCAACGGACTTCTGATTATGACTACCGTACTGACTTGTCTGTTCATCAACCTGCTCTGCGCAGACCAGTACTTGGCAATCATTCTGCCGGGCAGAATGTACAAGACTGCTTTCGAAGACAGAAAGCTGAAGAACAAGAACCTGTCCAGATGTCTGGAAGACTCCGGTACACTGACTTCACCACTGATTCCTTGGAATGTGTGTGGCGCAACGATGACAGGCTTCTTGGGACAGCCGACAATCGCATATGCACCATATGCCTTTGTTAACTATCTGTGTCCGATTATTTCTATCATCTACGGATTCACCGGATTTACCATCGAAAAGATGACCGACGAAGAATACGAAAAGATGTTAGAAGCTAGAAGAGCAGAAGAAGAAGCGACAAAGAGAGAATTAGAAGCATAATCTTAGCTATTTGAGCTGATATAAATACTTCTTTCAAAAGGAAAGGAGCCAGCCTGCGGGCTGGTTCCTTTCCTTTTTTGCATATTTTTGAAAAAAGTACTTTACTACTTTACTAAAGTAGAGTATTATAGTAATGCTACGTTTTTAAGAAAGGAAATTTACGACATGAAAAATTTTAAGAAAGTATTTATTTTAATGATGGCATTGGTGATGACTTTTGTCATGGCAGCATGCGGCGCAGACGATGCCCAGTCCGATATGGAGTATGTAAAGGAAAAGGGCACGCTGGTTGTCGGCATTACAGAATATGAACCGATGGATTACAAAGCTGAAAACGGCGACTGGATCGGTTTTGATGCAGATATGGCAAAAGCCTTTGCGGAGAGCCTGGGCGTAGATGTGGAATTCACTGTCATCGACTGGGACAACAAGATTGCTGAGATTAAAGGCAAGAGCATTGACGTGGTTTGGAACGGCATGACCCTTATAGACGAAGTAACTTCTGCCCTGGGCACTACCAATCCTTACTGCAAGAATGGTCAGGTAGTAGTTGTTAAGAAAGAGAAAGCAGATCAGATTCAGTCTGAAGAAGATTTGCAGGGTCTGACCTTTGCTGCAGAAGCAGGTTCTGCAGGAGAAAAGACGCTGAAAGGCATGGACTTTGAGGTGACTGCCGTGCAGACACAGGCTGACGCTCTCATGGAAGTATCTGCAGGCACATCTGATGCTTGCGTTATCGACCTGATCATGGCAGGAGCTATGATTGGCGAAGGCACCAGCTACGAAGATTTGACTTACACTGTACAGCTGAATAACGAAGAATATGGCGTGGCATTCCGTCCGGAATCCGACCTTGTGGAAGCTTTAAATCAGTTCTTTAAGGACAGCTATGCTGACGGCACTATGATGGAAATCGCTAAGAAGTACGGTGTACAGGAATCTATCATCGAACAGAAATAAAGGAAGTTTATAGAAATTATGATGCAGGAAGTAATGCTGGCGCTGTCCAGTGGATTTTTAGTCACAATTAAATTATTTGTGCTGACGCTGATTGGGTCGCTTCCTCTGGGACTTTTGATTGCTTTTACCTCTATGAGCAGAATCAAGGTAATCAAGGTGCTTTCCAGAACGGTTGTCTGGATTGTCAGAGGAACGCCGCTTTTGCTGCAGCTGATTGTAATTTATTACGGTCCGGGTCTGATGTTTGGAAATAACCTCTGGGGCGGCAGCAATGCAGGCAGATTCATTGCTGCGCTGGTTGCTTTCATCTTTAACTATGCCTGCTACTTTTCTGAGATTTACAGAGGCGGCATCGAAAGTATTTCCAAGGGACAGTACGAGGCAGGTCAGGTGCTTGGTCTTACCAAACGGCAGATTTTCTTTAAAATCGTGCTGCTGCAGGTAATCAAGAGAATCATACCGCCTATGGGGAACGAACTGATTAACCTTGTTAAAGATACTTCCCTGGCCCGCGTCATTGCGGTTTACGAGCTGATTTGGGCAGGACAGGCATTTATCAAGAGCAGCGGTATCATTTGGCCGCTTCTGATGACCGGTGTATTTTATCTGGTATTCAGCGGCATTCTGGTGCTGGCATTTAACGCTCTGGAAAAGAAACTGAGCTATTTTGAAAGTTAAGGAGGAAAGGATATGTCGATTTTAGAAGTCAAGAATCTGAAAAAGAGCTTTGGCAAAGTCAGTGTTCTCAAAGGCATCGATTTTTCTCTGGAAAAGGGCGAGGTTTTGGCAATTATCGGCTCTTCCGGCGGCGGAAAGACTACGCTGCTTCGCTGTTTGAACTTCCTTGAGTATGCAGATGAGGGAACTATTTCCGTTGGCGGAGAGGTGATTTATGAGGGCGGCGTGACCAATCGTTATAACGAAGCCGAAATCAGAAAGAACCGGCTTCACTTCGGTTTGGTATTTCAGTCTTTCAACCTGTTTCCGCAGTATAACGTGCTGCGCAACGTAACCTTGGCGCCGGAACTTTTGAAGATCAGCACGGCGGCAGACATTAAAGAACATGCGCTCAAAACCATTGAACGGGTCGGTTTGACCGATAAGCTGGAAAACTATCCTTGCCAGCTCTCTGGCGGACAGCAGCAGCGTGTGGCAATTGCTCGCGCTCTGGTGATGGATCCAGATATTTTGTGTTTCGACGAGCCGACGTCGGCGCTGGACCCGGAACTGACTGGCGAGGTACTGAAAGTAATCAAAGGACTCAAAGGCAGTGACAGCACTATGATTGTTGTTACCCACGAGATGGAGTTTGCCAGAAGCGTGGCGGATAAAGTCATCTTTATGGCGGATGGACTCATTGAAGAAATGGGCACGCCAGAGGAAGTCTTTGATCATCCAAAGTCTGCGCGCACCCGCGCGTTCCTGCAAAAGTCGCAGGAAAAAATTTAATACATATTTAAAATGAGCCGCCGGTGGTTATGCCGGCGGCTTTTGGACTTTTGCAGATGGGCGCCGTGGGGCGTCCGCGGAACTCTTTGTTGTGAGAGAACGTGCATATTTTTAGTGATTTTGCCGGTAATATGCACAATCGTGTGCATATTTTTGTAGGAAACACTTCTTATATGCATAATGACATCGCAAAAACGGAGAAAGCTGGCAAAGAAACAGAAAAATCGTCCTTTTCCAGCTTTAAATGTACATATTTTAAGGATTTTTTCAAAATATATGCAGAGCGCTGTGCATATTTTGGGGGATTTTTGCAAATATATGCATTTCCGCTAACTATGACCGCCCCATGCTCAGTTGCTCCGGTTGTAACTAGCTGTTAGTTGCCAGCCCTTAAATTTCTTCCACTATGCCGTGGGCGGCACGATAAGCTTTCGGTGTCATGCCCTTGGCTTTTTTAAATACTTTGGTGAAATAGCTCTGGTCATCAAAACCTGTGGACAAGGAAACATCGATAATGCTTAAATTGGTATTTGCCAAAAGATTGCATGCATGTTCTATCTTTAAGGTGTTAAGATAATCAGTAAAGGTCACACCCATTTCTTGTTTGAACAAGGTGGAAAAGTAAGAAGAGTTGACATGGAGATTGGTCTCGATGTCCTTTAGGGAAATTTTCTCCTTGTAGTTTTTGTTGATGAACTGCAGTGCTTTGGTTACTATCTGGGAACGTCCATTATAAATAGAAGTCAGCATGTTCTTTGTAATCATCTCGATTAGAGACTCTGATACAGAAAGCAGCTCATTGTAGCTGTCAGTTTCGCTGAGTCTGTTGATGATGTCAAGGTCGGTGTCGATGACCTGATTGAGATTGCTGTCGCTTTCGCTGGCGATTCGGATAATGATGGCAAAGAGCCAGAGAACTTTTGCCTTGATTCCTTCCATATTGCCCGCTTCCAAAATGGAGAAGGTGCTGAGCAGTTTGGCTACATTTTCTTTTGCGGCAGCAACCTGTCCGTTGCTGACATTGTCGATTAGGACTTTTTCTAAGTCGTAAGGGTATTCTACAGTGAGATGCTCTTTTTTATAGTGTTGAATGTCGATATTAATCTTATTCTGCTCACTGTATTGGTTGCGCAGTGCACTGTAATCGTCGCTGCCAGATACTGATGTGATGATACAATTGTAAAACAGCAGTGCAATTTGTGAAATCTGACTAGGATGATATACTTTCATCTTGCCTGCGAACATCTTTGCCATAGCGGCAGCCTGCTCGTCCAGCGCATTGAGGTTGGCGAAGCTAGATGCAGTGCTGTTTCGGAGTTCCCCCATGATAACAGGACCTGCAACGAAATAACCGGCGAATACTTCGTCGATAATCAGTGAAATTGCGATGTTAGCAAGACCGGCTTTGCAAAGAAAGATATAGGGTTCTCCGAGACGAGAGGCAAATTGTCCGGCGGAAGCTAGGTTCTTTCGACATGGACTGTCTTCTTTTTTATAAATACTGAAGATATTACAAATTTTATCTTCAGTTTTGAATTCTTTTATAATTTGGTCGTGGTTGTTAAAATAGGTAACAGGTATGTCTGTAATATCTGAAAAAGCTTCTAAAGAAGTATTCAAGTACTCTGACAAAGTTTCTGCATTGGGTGTGTCAAGGCTTGGAATTACAAAGTTTTTCATAACAAATACACTCCCTTTCGTCGGTTTCACATTATGTAAAAAATATACAATTTTTTATAAAAATTTTCATTCACATTATAGCACAGGCAGAAAGTAAAAACAATTCCAATTTATATAAGGCGGCAAAGAAATATAAAAATATTACTTTTTTGAGGGTGACAAAAATAGTACTAAAATTTCTAAAAAGTTCTATATACCGCACTCGTTTAAAACCTGTACAATGAGAGTATAAAAAGCATAGTCTTTATTATTTTAGTTTTTAATTAATAATTTGGAGGTAACAAGAATGAGCAAAGAAGCAATCATGGAAAAAGCAAAGCAGTCAATCGTTGAAGCTGACGAAGATATCGCTATGGAAGCCCTGGCTGAAGCTGAAGCTGAAGGTGTAGATCTGGTTGAATTACTGAGCGACGGATATTCCGCAGGTATGAAGGAATTAGGCGACCTGTTCGGAATGGGAGAAATCTTCCTGCCAGAACTGATCTTCGCAACAGAAGTTATGAAGGCAGTAAGTGCTGAAATCGAAGGCAAGATGGACATGTCCGAAGTTAAATCCGCTGGTACTTTAGTAATCGGTACTGTAGAAGGAGACGTACACGACATCGGTAAAGGTATCGTTGCATCCCTGGTTAAGACCAATGGTGTAGAAGTGATTGACCTAGGAAGAGAAGTTCCTGCACAGAACTTTGTTGATGCTGCAATCGAGCACAACGCTGAATTTGTAGGAAGCTCTGCTCTTTTAACTACTACAATGACAGTACAGAAGGACATCGAAGATGCGCTGAAAGAAGCTGGCATCAGAGATAAAGTTAAGACTATGGTAGGCGGCGCTCCTGTAACCAATCGTTGGGCAGAAAAAATCGGTGCTGACGCTTATTGCGAAGACGCTTCCGATACAGTAAACTTCATCATGGACTGGATTGCAAAACTGTAAGCCGGACAACCGTAACTGATAGTAACTGAATAAATATTGGAGGTAAGTGAGATGGGTAAATTTATCCACGAAACTGACATCACAGGATATAACATTTTATCCAATGATGATTTAGACGCACTTCACGAAGCGACCCTCCAGCTGATGGAAGACTACGGCCTTCAGATGCATGGAAAAGAAGCGTTAGACATCTTAGCCGGCGCTGGCTGTGAAGTTGATTATGAAAACGACAGAGTAAAATTCCCTAGAAATCTGGTAAACGATGCAATCGAAAAATGTCCTGCAGAGTTCACTCTTTGCGGTAGAACTCCTGACAAAGATACTTTGATCGGTGGTAAGAAAGTTGCATACAAGAACTTTGGTACAGGCGTATTCATCTTTGACCCTTACACAGGAGAACTGAGAGAATCCACCAAAGAAGACCTGGGGAATGTAGCAAGATTTATTGACGCGATTCCAGAAATCGACGTATTCTCTATCGCTGTAACCGCAGGTGATGTAAACCAGAAGGTTCGTTCCCTGCACGAAGCAGAAGTTGTATTCAACAACCTGACCAAGAACTTTGCACACGACCTTGAGGGTGTAAAGAATACACAGAGATTTATCGACATGGCTGCAGCCATTCAGGGCGGTTATGATAAGCTGAGAGAAAGACCGATCGTTGCGATGGGCGCTTGCCCGAACAGCCCGCTGGAAATCAATGAAAATGAAACCAGCATCATCATTCTGTCCGCTAGACACGGTCTGCCAATCGACATTCTGTCCATGGGGCTTTGCGGTGCTACCACACCGGCAACTCTTGCAGGTACACTGGTTTGCACCAACGCAGAAATCCTGGGAGGTATCGTACTTGCACAGATCGTAAATCCAGGAAACAAGATTCTCTACGGATCTTCCACGACTATCATGGATATGAAGACTGCACAGTCTCCAGTCGGTGCGCCTGAGCACGCAATGTGTTCTGCAGCAGTAGGACAGCTGGGTCACTACTACGGCATTCCTACCAATGTAGGCGGCACGTAGGCTGACGGTAAGTGCTTCGACGTTCAGTTAGGACATGAAAAGACCATGACTAACATGCTGCCTGCACTGACAGGAAGCAACGTCATCTATGGTATGGGTATGATGGAAATGGGTATGACCATGAGCTATGAGCAGCTGTTGACTGATGCAGAAATCGTAAGAATGACCAGAAGAATTCTGCAGGGAATTCCTGTAAATCAGGATACAATGGCGCTTGACGTAATTAAAGCAGTAGGACCTGCTAACAATTACTTAGCACATAAGCATACCAGAAAGTACATGAGACAGGAACTGTCTACGACACAGTACATCGACCGTACACAGAGAGAAACCTGGGAAAAGAAAGGCGCTATGACGATGACCGAAGCGACCAGAGCTAAGGCAATCGACATCTTAGAAAATTATAAGCCAGAACCACTTCCAGAAGATGTTAAGAAGAGGATTCATGACATCGTAGTTGAAGGGGAAGAAGAAGCTGAAGAATTAGCTAAGTTTGAAGCGAAGAAACACTAATCCCGTTTAAGATTTTTTTTCAAATGAATATCACAGGAAAGGAAGGATTCGATATGGCTGAAGAAAAGAAATACTTTACCCGTATGGGTGACGGTTCCGTCGTATATATGACAGAAGCCGAAATCCGTGCGGACATGGCTGAAGGTATTGCAGATGCTGTAAAGAGAGGCAAAATTGACCCTCTTACTGATGAAGAAGTCGAGCATCTTTACGATATCATCACAATGCCGGGCAGCATCGTTGGTGTAGAACCTGGAAAACAGATTGTACTGACCAATGACTCCGGCGCTTACAAATTGAACATCAAGAGCCAGATTCCTATCGTAAAGGACAATGAGGTTCTCATTTACGAAAGATGTCTGGGTGTTGACTCTGTAGACGTTGGTAACTCCGACTACAACTACAAGACTGCAAAAGGCGTTGCGCAGCGTGAAGCTGGCGCCCTGAAGCAGGCTTTGAACATCAGTACTATGCCGTTGTTCTACGGTGCTATGACTAACCTTGGTTTCTACACGAAACCAGATGGTCCTGTAGAAAACTGGGCAGAACTGTTGCCGCTGGGACAGATCAAAGAAGCAATGGCTGCGCAGGAAGATGCAATTCCGCACGCAGTAAAAGATATCGTATACGTTGCAAAACAGATGTACGATGTTGGTGCTGATGGTATCAACTTAGATACTTCCGGAGCTGCTGGCGACGCAGACTTCTTAGCTGCTCTGCAGGCTTGCGAAGAGATTAAAAAACAGTTCCCAGATATGGGCGTTGAAATCGGTATGGCGGGCGAATTCGTACTGGGTATGCACGGCAAACTGAAATACGACGGAAAGAGACTGGCTGGTCTTTATCCGCATGACCAGGTTAAACTGGTAGAAAAAGCTGGCGCAAGCATCTTTGGTGCAGTAGTAAACACCAACTGCAACAAGACTTTCCCTTGGAACATTGCAAGAGTTTGCACATTCATCAAAGCTTGTACTGCTGTTGCAAACATTCCGGTACACGCAAACGTTGGTATGGGTGTATGCGGCGTTCCAATGGTAGAAAATATGCCTTCTGATATGATTTCCAGAGCCGACAAAGCCTTAGTAGAAATAGGCAAAGTCGACGGGTTCTAGGTAGGCGTAGGTGACCCTGTAGGAGCTGAAGCTACACACTCAATTTGTGCTGGTATGGGCGGCGTTCGTACTGCCGGAGATCTGGTATTACGTATGCAGCTTGCTGAAAAGATGAAAATCGACGAAGCCAAAGCGTATGTAGCTGAAAAACTCGGCGTATCTCTCGATGAATTACATGACATCGTGACTATGACCGATAAGAGAACTGACCTTGGTCTTGGTCTGACACACGTTGAGCCTTGCGCAGAAGAAAACAACGGTATGGCAGCTAAGTTCAGAATCGCTGAAGTTCTTGACATCAAGATCAACTCCGTTGAAAGATTCAAAGAAAGAGCCGGCATTAAATAATCAGAAGTTTCTTTGACCGAACAGTCTGCAAGGAGTAGGCTGGACGCAAAACAACAGTCTGATTGAGTAGACGACTCAAATTACAAAAAATATAAAATGGAATAGGTTTGCAAGGAGTAAGCCTATTCCATATTATTAAACTTGAAATTACTGAATTTTAGAATAGTTCAAATTCAGTAACCTGTTGCAATATGATAAGATATGTGAAGATAAAACGCAGCTGCTAAAATAATCAGCAGAAAACAGAGAATAATCTTACAAAAATTCTATAGCAAATTCTAAATTTGTGTGATAGAATAAGAAAGACTATAAATTTGTTATTTTTCTATTCACACGTATGTAAAGGAGGCGCATATTTGGATAAGCAGGATTTATTCAGAAGAGCGAAAGATGCCATTGTTGATGCTGATGAGGCAAAAGCTCTGCGTATTATCGAGGAGGCAAAGAACGCAGAATTTGATCTCCTGGATTTACTGCTGTCTGGGTTTGGTGCCGGCAATGACGAGATAGGTTCACTATTTGATAGAGGTGCTCTGTCTCTGCCTGAATTGATCTACGCGGCAGAAGTGATGAAGAGTGTGACAAACACAATTCTAGATTTATTAAATGAAAATGAAAGACCGGTTCCTGAGAAAAGAGGAAGAATCTTACTGGCTACCGTAGCGGGTGATGTACACGATATAGGCAAAGGTATCGTGGCTTCTACCTTGCGGACAGCGGGATTTGAGGTAATCGATCTTGGGTGCGAAGTTCCCGTTGAGACGATTATTGAAGAGGCCAGACGATATAAAGCAGATATTATAGGCACCAGTGCGCTGCTCACCTCTACTATGACAGAACAGAAGAAGCTGGAGAAGCTTCTGATGGAAACCGGCGAAAAAGAAAGCTTTATTACCATGGTTGGAGGAGCGCCGTGTACACCGCGCTGGGCTAAGAAAATTGGCGCCGGCGGCTACAGTGAAGATGCCATTGAAGCGGTTAAGGTAGCACTTCAGCTTATGAAAGAAAAAGAAGAGCAAGAAAAGAATTCGTAAATGTGGAGGAAAATAAAATGGGCAAAGAACTTATTTTTCAGGCGCTGAGACATGAAGAAACCAAGGAACTTCCTTGGGTGCCTTTTGCAGGTGTGCACGTTGGTAAACTGAAGGGCTACACTGCAGAAGAAGTTTTAAGAGATGAAGACAAATTGGTAGAATGCTTGATTGAAGCAAACAAATTATATACACCGGATGGACTTCCTGTCATCTTCGACCTGCAGGTTGAAGCAGAAATTCTGGGATGTGACCTGATGTGGGCTGAGAACAATCCGCCTTCAGTAAAGAGCCATCCGCTGGCAGCAGAAAAGACTATCCCTTGCAAATGCAAGATTCCTACAGAAAATGACGGCAGACTTCCTATGATTCTGTCTGCTATGAGAAGAGTCAAAGAAGCAATTGGTGAAGACACTGCTCTGTATGGTCTGATTTGCGGACCATTCACTTTAGCATCTCACCTGCGTGGTACTGATATCTTTATGGATATGGTAGGTGACTCCAACTACGTAAAGGAACTGGTAAACTATTGTGCTGAGGTTTCCATTGCTATGGCTAAGATGTACATCGATGCTGGTATGGATGTTATCGCAGTAGTCGACCCGCTGGTATCCCAGGTATCCCCTAAGCACATCGAAAAGATGCTGTCTGATGGATTCAAAGCAGTATTTGACTATGTAAGATCCAGAGGTGCTTACTCTGCATTCTTCGTATGTGGTAATGCTACTAAGCAGATCGAAGTAATGTGCAAGATGAACCCGGATGGCGTTTCTGTTGACGAAAACGTTAACTTGGCAGAAGCTAAGAAAGTTACTGACCAGTACAACGTTACTATTGGTGGTAACATTCCACTTACTACTACCATGCTGCACGGTAATCAGGAAGACAACATGAAGGGCGTTATTGATCTGATTGACTCCATTGATAACCATAAGAACTTGATTATTGCTCCGGGATGCGACATGCCTTATGATACACCGATTGAAAATACAATCGCTTGCGCACAGGCAGTGAAGAATCCTGACAGCACCAGAGAATTAATTAAAAACTACGAAACTGTCATCGATGATTCCAACATCGAAATTCCTGACTATGAAAACCTGGATAAGGTTCTCATCGAGTTGTTCCTGCTCGACCCTGAACAGTGCGCAGCCTGCACCTACATGCTGGCTTCCGTAGAAGACAACTGGGATGATCTGAAGGATATGGCAGAATACAGAGTATACAAATACTTCATCAAAGATGATATCGCAAGAACCAGAAAGATGGGCATTGCAAATCTGCCGACTATGTGCATTAACGGTGAGCAGAAATATATTTCCATCATCCCTTCCAAGGATGAATTAGTTGCATCTGTAAAAGAAGCACAGGCTAAATTAAAGAAATAAATCACTTTGAATGATTGGTAAGGTGGTAGGCCGGTGGTCTATCACCTTATTATTTTGTTCAGCGAGGCAAGGTATGAAAAATCAAAAAATATCTATAGAAGAGGCGAAAGCGTTTCCGCTGGCAGAGAAGCGCTTTATCAGAACTTGCGGGTTTAATCTGGAAACCGAAAAGCATCAGCGCATGATGAAGATGGGCATGGATGTGAGAAACCAGGGGATAGACGGCATCAAAATCGATGCCCTGGTGTCGTATTATGGCAGTGAAGTTTATCACGACAGCAAGGTGCAAATAGGAGATACGCAAATCTACTGCAACTATTTCGAACAGATTCCCAAAGAGTGGGTAGAGGGTGTTTACTTCTATATGCTCACCGTTGGTGAATGTCTTTTTTCCAGTGAAGAAAATATAATGGATTTTTTATATGCTGATATTTGGGGAACGAATTATGTAGATGCTGGAGTTGAAATCTTGAAAACAAGACTTCTAGAGGATTTGAAGCAGAGGTTTCCAAAGCGAGATCTGTATTTATCCGATGAGTTTGGTCCGGGATACTTCGGTATGCCGGTCATAGAATCCAAAAAATTTTTTAATATATTGGACGGAGATTCCATCGGGGTTTGGGTGAAGGACAGCGGACTGATGATTCCGCAGAAAACTTGTGCTGGTTTATATTTGGTACTGAATAGGCAGGGCGTAAAGGCAGAACCGGAGTGTATGCAGTGTAGGGGCAATGCTTCTGGATGTCAATTTTGTGCAGTTAGAGCGGAAGCTGAGACGAATTAGAGGGAGGTAGCTATGAAAATTACTTTTTTACCACAGAACATAACTTGGGAAGCAGAAGCTGGCGAAACCATTTTGCAGGCAGCGGTGAAAGCCGGCGTAAATATAGACGGAAACTGTGCAGGTATGGGAACCTGCGGAAAGTGCAAAGTAAAGATTATTGAAGGCGATAGACAGACCGTAAATGACCATCACCACAAACTGTCTGAAAATGAAATTGAGGCAGGGTGGAGACTGGCATGCTGTCATCCCGTATCTGAGGGCATGATCATCGAAATGCCGGAGTCTGAAACTACAGCTTCCAGAAAGAAAAAGCTGATTCATCTGCCGGAAGGCTTTGAAAAAGTGCCGCAGGTAGAAAAAATCTGTGTGGAAGTGCAGGCGTCTGACATCAACGATCAGAGAAGCGATGCGGAGAGAATGATTGAAGCGCTGGGCTTTGAGAACCTCAGCTGTACTTTTTCTGTAACGAAAAAAATCCCGGAAGTGCTTAAAGCTGGCAATCTGGTTACAGCAACTCTTCGCGGCGATGAAATGATTGATTTGGAAGCTGGAGACACCACTTCTGAAAATTACGGCGTTGCAGTGGATATTGGTACGACTACAGCGGTTGTTATGCTTTGGAATGTACAGACAGGTGAGATGATGGATGTTTCTGCATCTACTAACCCGCAGGGGGCATACGGTGCCGATGTTATTTCCAGAATCACGTTTGTAATGGAAAAAGAAGGCAATCTGGATGTGATTCACGACGTTATTATCGATTGTATCAATAAGGCGGTGGAAGGCTTTGCTGCGGAGCACCACTTTAACCCTGCAAATATATATCAGTACGTGGTAGTAGGCAATACGACAATGAGCCATATTTTCCTCGGTGTAAATCCTGCCCAGCTGGCGGTATCGCCGTTTACACCAGTATTTACTGAAGGTCTCTCTGCAAGATGCGAAGAGCTGGCGCTGACAGGGCATAAAGATGCGCAAGTACACGTGGCTGGCAATATTGCAGGTCATGTGGGCTCCGATATTACAGCGGGCATTATCACAAACGATTTGATGGACTGCGATAAAGGACACCTTTTTATCGATATCGGCACCAACGGTGAAATCGTACTGACCGGAAACGGAAGAGCGGTAGCTTGCTCCACAGCGGCAGGTCCTGCTTTTGAGGGAAGTTCCATCAAACAGGGTATGCGTGCTGCAAGAGGCGCCATTGAGAGAGTGGACATTCTAAAGGATCGTGTAGAGATTGCGGTTATTGGCGATGCAGAGCCAATCGGTATTTGCGGATCCGGCATTATCGATGCTGTAGGTGAGCTGATTCGTACCGGTATCGTGGATAAATCAGGCAGACTTCTTGGAAGAGAAAAGCTGGCAAAGAAGGGCATTTCAGAAAATATCCTGAAACATATAAAAGAGGACGACAAGTCCAATGATTTTGTGTTATACTTTAGTAAAGACGGCAAAAGTGATGTAGTCATCACCCAGAAGGACGTCAGAGAAGTGCAGCTTGCAAAGGCGGCTATTTCTGCTGGCATTACGATCATGATGAAAGAAATCGGAATCACCAAAGATACTCTTGAAAAAATCAGTATCGCAGGTGCTTTCGGCAACTACATCAGAAACACCAGTGCAATCAATATCGGTCTGCTGCCGAAAATTGCAGAGGAAAAGATTTACTCTCTTGGAAATTCCGCAGGTATCGGCGCTTCCATGATTCTCCTTTCAGAAAGAAGCAAAGAAGAAGCAGAGGTGGCGGCAAGAAGAATCGAGCATATCGAGCTTGCAGCAAGAAGCGATTTTCAGGATCAGTATATGATGGCAATGATGTTTTAATGCTTGCTTGTGAGAAAGGATTGACAAAAAAGACGAGACGGAGGAAATCATGTTAGATTTTAGCAGAAAAGATTATTCCAAAGAAGAACTGCTGCGTATCATGGCTTCAGATGATCCTGAGATTTTACAGGCTTTATTCAGTCATGCGCGGAAAATCCGAAAGGAAGTGCAGGGTAATAAAATCTTTGCATATGGATTTGTGTATTTTACGACCTATTGCAGAAATAACTGCAACTTCTGTTATTACAGAAATTCTAACAAAATCGAGAGATACAGAAAGAATAAAGACGAGGTTCTTGCTATTTCAAAGTCCTTGATTGACTCCGGCGTCAATCTCATTGATTTGACCATGGGAGAGGATCCGCAATATCATGCTGAGGACTTTGAAACTGTCTGTCAGATTATTAAAGAGATAAAAGATGTTTATGATACGCCGGTGATGATTTCACCGGGTGTGGTAAATCACAATATTATCGATAAATTTGCAGAAGCAGGAGCGGATTTTTATGCGCTTTATCAGGAAACCCACAACAGAGAACTTTATGCGAAGATGAGAGTTGGACAGGATTACGATGCTCGTATGAATGCGAAGCTTTACGCGAAGGAGAAGGGGATTTACATCGAAGAGGGGCTTCTTGCAGGCATTGGCGAAACGAGCGAGGATATCGTGGATTCTCTTTTGACTATGGGTGAAATCGGCGCGAGACAGGTGCGCGTCATGAGCTTTATTCCCCAAGAGGGAAGTCCGATGGAAGACTGCAAGACTCCAGACCGAATTGAGGAGCTGAAGATTATCGCTCTGATGAGACTTTTGTATCCGAGTGCCCTGATTCCGGCGTCTTTGGATGTGGACGGCATAAGGGGCTTAAAGGATCGGATCAATGCAGGCGCTAATCTGATTACTTCCATTATTCCTCCTAAATCCGGCTTTATGGGGGTTGCCCACAGTACTATGGATGTAGATGAAGGTGGTAGAACTGTGGAAGAAGCAGCTTCTATTCTGGATGAAATGGGACTGCGCATTGCAAGCAAAGAAGAATACGAAGCATTCCTTCGGCAGGTGCGCCCATGAAGGTCGCAATTATCGGAGGAAAGCTGCAGGGAACAGAGGCGGTATATCTAGCCTCTGCCTGCGGTTTTGAGAGCATTTTAATCGATAGTAATCCGAATGTTCCCGCTGCCGGTCTTGCAGACCGCTTTATCTGCGGGGATATTACGGCCAGCGATGAAGCTGTGATAGCTGCCATGATGGAAGCGGACTTTGTGCTACCTGCCAACGAAAACGACCGAGTGCTTGAGGCGGTTTGCAGAATTTGCGAGGAAAAGGGTCTGCCCCTTGCTTTCGACAAAGCAGCCTATGAAATTACCAAATCCAAGAAAAAGTCGGACAGACTGTTTCTGGAAAACGGCATTCCGGCACCTCGCTATTACCCAAAAGGAAAGGCGCCGTATATCATGAAACCTTCAGGGGAAAGCGGTTCAGTAGGTGTGACATATGCTCGCTGCCGGGAGGATGCAGAGGCGTTTTTAGCAAAGTGTACGGATCCTGAAAACTGGATTGTACAGGAGTATTTGGAAGGACCGTCCTATTCTATTGAAGTCATCGGTATTCCGGGCAATTACAGAACCTATGCGGTGACGCAGATTCATATGGATCAGTTCTACGACTGTTGCAAAGTGACCTGTCCGTGTCCAATTACAAAGGAGCAGGAAGCGAAATTTTCTGTACTGGGTAAAAAACTGGCGGAACTTGTCAAGCTGCACGGCATCATGGATGTGGAAGTCATCGACGACGGCGAGGACTTTAAGGTACTGGAGATCGATGCCAGAATTCCGAGTCAGACGCCAATTGCGGTGCTGTACGCATCGGGAATAAACGAACTATCGGAACTTGCAGACATCATCGTAAAAGGCGAATTTATGACGCCGCAGTGCGATCTGGGAAGATTCAGTGTCTATGAGCATTATCGCCGTGAGAAAGATGCAGTTGTGCAGGAAGGTGAACATATGATGAGCGATGCCGGACCGCTGGAGAAACGAATAGACTTTTGCGGCAGCAAAGTGAGCCTTCTTGACGAAAAAGAAAACGGAGATTTCTGCGGCATTTTTGTAAACTGGGCTGATTCAAAGGAGAAATTGGAAGCACAGAGAGAACAAATTTTGAGAAATCTAAAAACCTTACCATAAAATTAAAAAATATTGTTAACAAAACAATATTGGCTATGATACAATACTGGTAGAATGAATTTTGAAAAGTTGCAGAGGAGTGCTGATTATGGAGAAATTTACCGTAACACAGGCAGAAAGAATCGGAGAACTCAACGGCAGCAAAGAACTGATTGAAGCTGAGTTTGAAACAAAGGCAGAGCGTGACCAGGCTTTTCGCAAGGCTGAGAAAGAGTTGGTTCGTGAGAGTCGTGCCAAGATTAAGTCGCTCCTCGATGAGAAGCATATCACACAGAATATTCTAGTTGGCAGAAGTCTGGAAGACTGGCTGATGGGTGAAGGTTTTACCAAGGTGGTGACGCCTACCATTATCACCAGGGATATGCTTGCGAAGATGACGATTGATGAGTTTCACCATCTGTCAGAGCAGGTGTTTTGGCTGGACAAGAAGAGATGTCTCAGACCTATGCTTGCACCGAACCTCTATGTAGTGATGAGAGAACTTCATCGGATTACGGGAGAGCCTGTTAAGATTTTTGAGCGCGGCTCCTGTTTCCGAAAGGAATCTCAAGGAGCGCAGCACATGAACGAGTTTACCATGCTCAACTGTGTGGAGCTTGCCGCCATTCCAGAAGGCGGACAGCTTGAGGAAATGAAGCGCCTGGCAAGATGTGCCATGGAAGCACTGCAGGTGCCGGAAGATGAATATGAGTTTGTTGTGGAGGAATCCACTGTTTACGGGCATACTTTGGACATTGAGATTAACGGCATGGAAGTCGCTTCCGGCTCCTATGGTCCGCATTTTCTCGATGCGCAGTGGGGCGTGTTCGATACATGGGTGGGAATCGGCTTTGGCATTGAGCGTCTGACCATGGCGCTAAACAAAAGCAAGACCATCAAACGTTATGGCGGAAGTATCGCCTTTATTGACGGTCAGCCGCTGAATGTATAATTTTGAGATAGATAAGAGGAATTTCTGATGACAAGACTTAGAACCGAATGGATTACTTACATGCTGGATGGCATGGAGGAATATAACAGGGATTTAGCTGCTAAGACAGGCATGGATCTTGCTGCACTTATGGCGGATACTTTCTGTGTCAGCAAGTTCGATTTAGCTGCGGCACAAAAGAACATAAAAGTTGCTGTAGTTCCAATCACCCAAGGTGAAGGGATTATCGGAAGTTTCAGCGAGTCTGTGGCAGCCATTGTGAGATCCATGGGATTTTGCGCAGACGTAATGCCTAATACCGATGTAGACGGAATTTACGATGCAACTCTCGGTGGCTATGACGTACTGTTCTTTGCTGATGATATCCGATACTTAGCACTGAATATCCGTTCTGGAAAGGCGTCTGACAATAATTATGCTACAGCGTTGGGCTTTGTTAAGACTCTGCTTGCAATGATGAAAAGACAAGGTGAGAATATTGCTGAGGCAAAGATTCTGCAGATTGGCTACGGTATCGTAGGAAGAGAATCTGCAGCAATTTTAAAAGCAATGGGCATAGATTTTGACTTATATGACAACAATCCTGCTGCGATTACTGATTTTGAAGGAAAGACTATTTCTACAAAGGAAGAAATCAAGGATTATCAATATATTTTGGATTTTACCAATGAAGGTGAATGGCTGCACAGAGAAGATCTGCGTGCGGATGTCATTTACGCAAGCCCGGGCGTGCCATATTCCATGGATGAAGAGACAGCTGCAGCTTTTGAAGCGCAGTCTGTTCACGACAATCTGGAAATCGGCACAGCAATTATGCTCGGAGAAAGTTTGTTTGGTAAATAAAACTGATGTGGGGTGCGGATCGTATGGATCACATGGACTCTAAATCCATGCAGCCGGGTGAGACTCCCGGGCACCTCGCCATTATGACCTAACCCGGTTTGCTATAAGGCAAACCGTTGGCAGGTCTCACATCAGGCTTTCCCAAGAGTGCGAGCACTGAAAGTGCGAAGCATGATTGGAAGAAAGCTACGGTGAAAGCCGATTTTCATAAGGTTGTGCAAAATACGCTGGAGCCATTTGAAATGCAAAACTTTGAATGTAAGGGTTGTGCAAAATGAACAAGATTAGTTTAAAATGCACAACGCAACGAATCAAGGTTGTGCCAAAATGAGTGAAAACACCTAGCAATGCAAAACTTTATACACTGGGAATGGCGTAAAACGGACTAAATGTGCCTAATTGTAAATGCTAGCAGGGATAAGGTTGTGCAAAATGAATATAATTAATCCGAAATGCAAAACTTTGAAAGCTGGAATTGTGCAAAATGTACGAGATAAGCTGAAAATGCACAACACGGCAGCGCAGGATTGTGCAAACTAAGTGAAAATCATCGAATATGCAAAACTGTTGCCGAAGAAAAGCGGCATTCTAACATAGAAGGAGAGTAAACCATGATTCAGATTGTACTGCTCAGTGGATTTTTAGGTGCAGGCAAGACCACGCTGATGCAGCGATTGTTAGACACCTATCAGGAACATAAAATCGGCGTCATTATTAATGAATTTGGAGAAATTAACATCGACGCAAAGCTTGTAAGCAGAGATGGTATTGATATTGCGGAACTGTCAAATGGTTCTATTTTCTGTGCTTGCATTAAAGACAAGTTTGTAGATGGGTTGATTGAGATGTCGAAAACCGACATTGAATATCTTTTCATTGAGGCGTCCGGTCTTGCAGATCCTTCCAACATGGGTGACATCGTTGATGGAATTAAGAAGGATACCAACGATAATTACCTGATTAAAGGAAATATCTGTGTGGCTGACTCCTGCAACTTTTTGGAACTGGTAGAAGTGCTGCCAGCGCTGGAGAGACAGGTGAAGCATGCCAATGCAGTGATTGTCAATAAAATGGATTTGATTGATGACGAAACTTTTAAAGAAATTGCTGAAAAAATTGCTGAAATCAATGAGAGCACTAAGATTTATGCGGCAACCCACTGCGACGTAGATATTAAAGATATTGTAGATAACTTTGCGCCGAGCCTGGTGAGAAGCGAAGATACAACCAACACTTATGAGAGCAGACCGCAGACTTTTATCGTCAAGGCAGATCAGCCTGTGGAAAAAGAAAAACTCATCGCTTTTATCAAGTCTATTTCTGACAGCAGCTATAGAATCAAGGGGTTCTGTCAGACCATCGAAGAAGGCACGGTGGAAGTCAGCGGTGTGGTCAATAACTTGATTATTACACCGTGGAAGACTGAGGAAAAAACAGAAATCGTCGTAATTTCATCGGTAGGGATTAAGATGATGAGTCTGATTACAGAGAACGCAAAGAATATTCTGGAAGGAAGGTTCTATATTTAATGGCAGAGGCAAAGAAGAGGTACTATCGAAAAAACGTAGAACTCTTTGTTTTACTCAATAAGATGAAGCTATGGCCGGCGAGAAGCGGTCAGCTTCATGGAATTAGAGAGATTGATCTTGCGGGAAAGTACATTACCATTACGACCCATTGCGGAAAAAGCATGCGTCTTTACAATTCTCGTAATTCCAGGGCGGCAAGGTGGCTGAGGAATAAATGGGCACTGAAGCCGTGCAAGCAGTGTAAAGTTCCTGAGTGGAAGCTGGAAAAGTATTCTAAGACCATGTTTGATTCTCATTATGGAAGCGATTTAGTGCATAAAGAATAGGAGATTTTCATGTATATTGATATGGACTGCCCTTGTCAGGGCAAGAATTTGGATAAGTTATTACAACCATTGATCCTTTGCATTTTACTGCAGGGTGGCGATATGCACGGTTTTGCAATCCTGAAAGAAATCGGGAAGATTCCAAGGTTCGCAGACAAAGTACCTGATGCGACAGGTGTGTACAGATATTTGAAAAAAATGGAAAGCTCCGGACTTTTGACTTCCAAATGGGAGCTTGAGGATTTGGACGATGCGGGAAAACCTAAACGAATTTTCAGCATCACACCCGAGGGAAAGGGTTGTCTTGCCAACTGGGCGCAGGCGCTTTCTGATTATGAAAGCTATATTCATCAGCTGATTGAAATGATTCACCATTCGATTTAAGTGCATATAAAAAATTGAAAACGGAGCGCAATGCTCCGATTTTCGCTATATGAGTAAAAATAGGAGGAATTTTATGGCATACGTTTTACTGTATCTGACATGTATGATTATTTGTTATTTTGTTGCCAGCAAATTGCGCAATCACAGAGAAATCCTCAGTAAGATTATTAATGTGGTAACTTTAGCCAGCGTTTTTATGCTGGTTTTGATGATGGGGATGCGCATGGGCTCTAATGAAGAGATTATTGCCAGTCTTGGCACCATTGGACTGCAGGCTTTCATCTTTACTATTGTAGTTGTAATCGGCGGTGTTTTTTCAGTCATGGCGGCTAGAAAGCTGCTGGGAATTGATAAGCTCGGCAGATTAAAAGCGCAGGCAAAAGGTCAGACTAATGATGAAATCGCAGAGAGTGAAGCAGAAGCGGATACAGAAGAAGGCGGTGGTTCAGCGGCTTTGATGACCTGGCTGATTATCATTGCTGTGGTGCTGGGACTTTTGTTCGGTTACTTCTATCTTCGTGTCAATGTAGCAGATATTGATGGCTTTAATGATAAAGTGGGTAATGTAATGACTTTAGGGCTTTGCATTATGATAGGAAGCATTGGATTTGATATGGGGCTTTCGGGAACAGTCATTGCGCAGGTGAAGCATATTGGATTTCGGGTGCTGATATTTCCGGCGGCGGTTATCGTTGGAACGGCTGTTTCTTCTGTGATTATAAGCTTTTTTTTGCCGCTTTCGGTTCGTGAGTGTATTGCAATCGGTTTTGGATTTGGCTGGTATACCTTTGCACCGGTGGCGATTTCCAGTGCAGGTTACGTTATGGCGGGAGCAGTGTCCTTCATGCACAATGTCTTTAGGGAAACCTTTGGCATTATTCTGCTTCCGATTCTAGCAAAGAAAATCGGCTATATTGAGGCGTGCAGTCTGCCCGGTGTGGCAGCGGGGGATATGGGCTTATCGCTGGTGGAGAAGGCCTTGCGACCTGATATCGTAGTGTATTCCTTTGCTATCGGCATGTCGGAAAGCATTTTGATTCCGCTGCTGGTTACGATGGCGATCGGTGCATAAGGTAATTTGTAAATATATGTAGGAGTAAGAAATAGATGAAAGAAAGAAAAAGATTTACGGGAAGTGAAGATTATGTCGCTTCAAAAGAGTTGATGAATGCAGTCAATGTGGCTATTGCACTGGAAAAGCCTTTGCTGATCAAGGGAGAACCGGGAACTGGTAAAACCATGTTGGCAGAAGCAATCGCAAAAGCGCTGGAAATGAAATTAATCATATGGGGTATTAAGTCCACCACCAAGGCACAGGAAGGGCTTTATGTCTACGATACTGTGCAGCGTCTATATGACAGCCAGTTTGGCGAGGGGGATGTGTCCGACATCAAACAGTATATTAAGCTGGGCAAACTAGGCGAGGCATTTACGGCGAACGAACAAGTGGTGCTTCTCATCGATGAAATCGATAAGGCGGATTTGGAGTTTCCAAACGATTTGCTTTGGGAACTTGACAAAATGGAATTCTACATCAATGAGACAAAGGAAACGATTAAAACGAAACACCGGCCTATTGTCATTATTACCTCCAATGCAGAAAAAGAATTGCCTGACGCATTTTTGCGCCGGTGCATTTTTCATTATATCGATTTTCCTGACAGTGAAAAAATGGAAGAAATCATCAGGGTTCACTTTGGTGACATGGACAAGAAACTGGTGCATGCTGCCATGGAAGCTTTTTATGCAATTAGAGACATGCGGCAGATTCAGAAGAAGCCGAGCACATCAGAACTGCTCGACTGGGTACAGGCACTTTCTATCAGCGGCGCTTCTGTGGATGAAATCAGAGAACGGATTCCTTATATCGGCGTGCTTTTAAAGAAAAATCAGGACATCGATATAGTTAAAGGATACAGACATGTTTATTAAGTTCTTTTATTTACTTCGAGATAGAGGACTGAACATATCCTTGGATGAGTGGCTGTGTCTCGTCGAGGCTTTGGACAAGGGGCTTGCTATGAACTCTTTGCTGGAGTTTTATTATCTGTGTCGCAATGTACTGATAAAAAATGAGGCAGACTACGATAAATTTGATCTGGCATTTGCAGAGTATTTCCAAGGCGTAGAGACAGTAGAGGAAATCCCAGATGAACTTTGGCAGTGGCTGCATACAGAGGAGCGGGAGCGGGATATTCTGGACAGACCTGACTGGGCAAAGGAATATGATTTCGACAAACTGATGGAGATGTTTCGGGAAAGACTGGCTGAGCAGACAGAGAAACATGACGGCGGAAATTACTGGATTGGAACCGGCGGTACCTCTGCCATGGGGCATGGCGGCTACAATCCGTCAGGCATTCGTGTAGGCGGTTACAGCCGCCATCGAACAGCGGTGCAGGTTGCTGGAGATAGAAACTTCCGCGATTTCCGGCAGGATCAGTCGCTGGATACCAGACAGTTCCAGATGGCATTTCGAAAACTGCGTCAGTTTTCAACCAGAGTGGATATGGCAAAGACGGAACTTGACGTAGAAGGAACCATTGATGCAACTTGTAATAATGCGGGGATGCTGAAATTGGTCTATGAGAAGCCTCGAAAAAATACTGTAAAACTACTGCTGCTTATGGACTCTGACGGCTCTATGTCGCCTTATACCAATCTTTGCAATCAGCTGTTTCAGGCAGTGCATCAGTCGACCCATCTGAAAGACTTGAAAATCTACTATTTTCATAACTGTATCTACGATTATCTTTATACAAGTCCAAGGTGTCAGCATGGAGAGTGGGTAGAAACTGACTGGATTTTCAATAATCTGGACAGTGAATATAAAGTGATTTTGGTAGGCGATGCCGCTATGTCACCTTATGAGCTCATCGCAAAGGGCGGCAATAACGATTGGAGTCTGTATAATGAAGAGCCGGGTATTCTCTGGCTGCAGAAATTTCCGAAGCGATATAAGAAGTGTATTTGGCTGAATCCAATCAAAGAACAGCGGTGGGAGCATGCTTATGGAAGTAGGACGATTCAAATGGTTCGTCAGGTTTTTCCTATGTTTGAGCTGACTTTAGATGGGCTGGATAAAGGGATACAGAGACTGCTGGTGAGATAAAAACCAAATAAAAAGATTCCCATTTAGGAATATAATTTGAAAAAAGAATAAAATATGCTATATTTAGAAAAGGAGGTGCGGCTATGGTAAAAAGAGAAGTGTATTTGGAGCAGCTGTTTTCATGGAAAGATGAACAGGTTATTAAGGTAGTAACGGGCATTCACAGGTGCGGAAAATCCACACTGCTGAAGCAGTATCAGGCAGAATTGACTGCCCAGGGTGTATCGCAGGAGCAAATTGTTTCTGTGAACTTTGAAGAATTAGAATATGAGCACCTTCTTGACTATCAGGCATTATATCAATACTTGAAAGAACGTCTATGTGCTGATAAAATCACGTATATTTTTCTAGATGAAATTCAGAAAGTACCTTCTTTTGAAAAAGTGGTAGACAGCCTTTATGTAAAAGAGAACACAGATATCTATATTACTGGTTCTAACGCATATATGCTTTCTGGTGATTTGGCAACATTGCTGACCGGGCGCTATGTAGAAATATCTATGCTGCCTTTTTCTTTTCGAGAATATGTTGAGGTTACAGGGCTTTCTGATGAGCAGGCTTTTTCAGAATATATGAAAACCGGAGGCTTGCCTTATGTTGTTGCCATGAATCGCACCGATGAAAAAGTAGAAACATATTTAGAAGGCATTTATAATACTGTAATTATTAGAGATATTGAAGAGCGGCAGAGCCGCAAAGAAAAGTATTGCGGCATTCGCAAAATTACTGATATCGTATTGCTGAAAAGTATTGCTCAGTATCTTGCAAGTGTAATCGGCAGTCCGCTTTCTATTAAGAAAATAACAGATTATCTGATATCTTCCGGACGCAAAGTATCGCCCAATACAGTGAGTGATTACGTGGAGGCTTTAACGGAGTCGTTTATTTTCTACCCTGCAGAACGGTTTGACATAGTAGGTAAGCAGCTTTTAAAGGTCAATAAAAAGATGTACATGGTAGATTTGGGATTGAGAAACCATATTTTACCGAGAAAAAGATATGATATAGGCTTTTCCATAGAAAATATCGTATTCTTTGAACTGCTCCGAAGAGGATATAAAGTGACCATCGGAAAGAATGGGATGATGGAAGTTGACTTTGTAGCTCAAAAACAGGGTGTCATAACGTACTATCAGGTTACAGCGGATATGACAGCGGAGGTAACTTTTGAGCGGGAAATGAGAGCACTTAGGAGTATTCCTGATTATTATGAAAAGATAGTTCTCACGCTGGATCGTTTTTCTACGGGAAATTATGAGGGGATTAAAGTCGTCAATGTGCTGGACTGGCTTTTGGAAAAATAAGAAAAAAGGCATTATGCAAAGTGAAATAGTTTTACCTGCATAGTGCCTTTTTTATGAGATTTTGCACAATTATTCTTTAGTTACGCAGACCGCCAGGATAAGTCCTACTGCAGCAAAGGCTGTAGCAAGGAAGCCCACAGCGGGGAATCCCTGTGCTTCAGAAGCAAAGAGTCCGAAAACACCTGAAAAGAGGGAGGAACCGATACAGCCCGCAATCTGAAAGCCTGTACTCATTACGGTGACACCATGAGGATTCTCCTGCGGAGAAAGTTTTGCCAGAGCAAAGGACTGTACAGGACCGATGATCAGTGCACTACCGCAGATAACAGGAATGTACAAAATTGCCAGCAGAATCGAAGATTCTGTGTGAACCAGAGAGAGTGCAGCGGTGCAAACTCCGATACAGAGGAAACCCAGCGGCAGCAGTACTTTTCCGCCTTTTTTATCATAAATCTGTCCTGCAATCGGTGCAATCACACAAGATAAACAAATAGCAGGGAACAGCACCATTGACGCATTGAACGGTGACATACCTATGCCGCTTTGCATAAACAATGGTATTACAATGTTCATTGCGAAGATAACCAGCAGGGAAATCATGTTGATGATAACGCCGATGGAGAATGCTTTGATTTTAAGCGGACTTAACTGAATAAGCGGCTCAGTCAGAGTTCCCTGTCTTTTAACAAAGAAAATCAGGAAGATAATGCCGATAATTGCAGCTAAAAGAGCGATGGTCACATTACCTGCTAAAACAGTAGAAATACCGTAAAGTATACCGATCAGTGCCAGACTGATGAAAATGACCGACAAGACGTCCAGCTTTGGATGGGTTAGTTTTGCGATATTCGGCAGAAGTACTGCGCCGCAAAGGAAGCAAAGCAGAGCTAAGCCGCCGAAGACCCATAATAGCACATGCCAGTCAAAGAATTCTAACAGTGCGCCTGCAACGATGACACTGCTGGAAGGTCCCAGTGTTGTCATGGCTCCCATAATACCCATGAAAGTACCCAGTTTTTCTTTTGGAGCGACTTCCAGCGTGATATTCATGCCGATTGGAATCAGCATACCTGTACCCAGAGCCTGGACGATACGTCCAATGAGAAGAACTGAAAAATTGCTGCTGACAGCGCCAATAACACTGCCGACAATGAGAAGACCTACGGTAAATAAGTACAGTTTTTTAGTCGGAATGCTTTTATATGCAAAAGCAGAGACCGGAACCATGATTGCAGCGCCGAGCATATATGCGGCTGCCAACCATTGTACAGTGCCGACACTGACATGAAAATCTTCCATGACAGCAGAAAATGATACATTTAAGAACGTTTCGTTAAACGTTGCGAGAAAAGCAGAAAAGGCAGCAACAAAGATAATTAGTTGATACTTGGTTGTTTTTTCTTTGGCGCCAGATTGCGTCTTTGGGTTGTGTGTTTCAACCATTTCAAAACTCCTTTCGATTTTGACAAGAATAAACACACAAAACTAAACGCTTTTCAAAACTTCGGAAAGGCGCAGCGTGAGACAATAAAAAACACACGCTTAGCCTGTACCGTAATCAGATTTACGAGCGCTTGCTCTACGTGTGTCGTTTGCCATTTATATAATTGATAATATTATTTTAACAGATTTTAAAAATCGGGTCAAGTGTGGAAAAAATTGTAAATTCTTCCTGCGATATGATTGGGTTTAACTAAAATATCGGAAGACACCTTTGACCTTGCCAAGAACCTTGACGTCCTGCACGATAATAGGACTCATAGTGTCATTCTCCGGCTGCAGTCTGATGTGACCGTTTTCTTTGTAGAAGGTTTTGACTGTGGCTTCGCTTTCGAAGCCGTCAATCATAGCGACTACGATTTCGCCGTTTCTGGCAGTGCTTTGCTGTTCAACGAGAATCAGGTCGCCATCCATAATGCCTACATTAATCATACTCTCGCCGCAAACTCTGAGCATGAAATTGGAACCGCCTGCATACTGGGCAGGAATCGGAAAGGTTTCTTCTATATTCTGTTCTGCAAGGATCGGTGTACCTGCAGCAACTCTGCCGACTACAGGAACATCGATAATATCTTCGCGATGAAAGTCCTCTGCATAAGATGGTGCAGTGGAAGTCGAAGATTCTGATACCTCTTTCTCCATGTCGACAACCATAAGCGCTCTCGGTTTGGACGGGTCCTTCTTCAGATAACCCTGCTTGACAAGGCTTGCGATGTCCTTGTGAGCGGTAGAGGTGGACTTGATATTCAGAGCACTGCAGATTTCTCTGACCGTAGGAGGGTAGCCCTTGGTTCTGATCTCATCCTTCATAAAATCTAAAATCTTCTGTTCGCGTTCTTTAAGCTGATTCATAATACCCTCCGTTTATTTGCTTAATTGAAATTCTTTGTTCGTATTATATCATAAAACGAACAAAAAGTAAACATTTGTTCACGATTATTTAAAAATGATTTTGCAATTATGCAGAATAGATGATAAAATAAAAAAGCTGGCATTTGCTGCCGATACATTTTATCAGGAAATATATAAAGGAAAATTTTATGATTATCGTTACTCTTTGCAAATTACTGCTAGCGCTTACAGTTGGCTACTATTTGAACAAGAAAGACATATTTACAAAGGACGTGAATCAGAAGCTTTGCACTTTTGTCATTGATGTCTGTCTGCCGCTGGTGATTCTTACTTCTCTCAGTGAGGCGGACGGCGCCATGGGCAAAGAACTTTTGATTCGATTTGTTCTGGTCGGCGGTGTTTTTTACTGTTTGCTTCCGTTTATTGCAAAGGGAATCAATGTGCTGACAAGAATTCCAAAGGAAGACAGACCTGTCTATGAACAGTTTTATATCTTTGGAAATACGATGTATATGGGATATCCTGTGACAGCGTCTCTTTACGGCAGTGGCTGTATTTTTCAACTGAGTATTTTTCATCTGGGATTTGACATTTTATACTATACTTATGCTAGATGGCAGATTTGCAAAGGCGCTGGTACGACAAAGGGAAAACTCTCTGTGCGGGAACTTTTGAACCCCGGTACAGTCGCTTCTCTTTTGGCGCTTGCTATGTTCTTTGGCGGTGTGAAGCTGCCCGACGGTGCAGCGGAGGTTTGCAATTTCATTGGAGAAATGGCATCTCCGCTTTCTATGGTGGTCATTGGCGCAGGCATTGGTACCTATTCTATCAAAAGTGTTTTTTCCTGTGATAGGAAGCTGTATTTGGTTGCTGCCATTCGTCTCTTACTCTTTCCCGCGGTGGTTTACGTTGTGATGACTTTCCTTGGTTTTGATGGAGTCCTTCGAGGCGCTGCGGTCATTTCTCTGGGGATGCCTGTTGCGGCAATGGTTTCTATGGGTTGTACGGAACAGGGCTATAAAGAAGAATTGGCGTCTGCCGGCGTGATTCTGACAACTTTGCTGTCACTACCGATGATACCAGTGCTGCTGACGTTAATGGGCTGAGGATTTATTTCAAACCCAGACTGGTCAGCTTGTAGTTGAGGGCCTGTTTTGTGATACCAAGTGCTTTAGCAGCCTCAGTTTTTGTCGGATAAGAGGCTAGGGTTTTTGTTAGAAGTTGTTTTTCGAAAGCTGCCAGGTATTCCTGATAGGTGCAAGGCTGCTTACTGCTGTTTTCAGGTGTGGTGCTAGCACGGTCTCTCATGTAGTCCGGTAGGTCATCTGCAGAGATGAATGCATTCTCAGTTATAGCAAAGGCTCCCTCAAGCATATTTCGCAGTTCACGGACATTGCCGGGCCAGTCGTGCAGATGGAAAAGACGTATCGCTTCTTCAGTAAGGCCGCAGATATCCCGGTTGAATTTTTTATTAAATTGATCAATATAGAATGCCGTCAGGTGGTCAACATCACCCTGACGGTCTTTTAATTGCGGAAGTTTGAAGGAGATGATGTTGAGTCTGTAGAACAGGTCGCTTCGCAGATGCCCTGCCGCAATTGCCGCAAAGGGCTCTTCGTTGATGGCAGCAATGATACGAACATCGACATGAATTGGCTGATGGCCGCCAAGGTGAAGCACCGATTTTTCTTCGATGGCTTTTAATAGTTTTGCCTGCAGCGCAATATCTAGGGAGTTGATTTCGTCGAGAAACAGCGTGCCCTGATCTGCAAGTTCGATGAGTCCTTTGCGTGTAACGGCGCCGGTATAACTGCCCTTTTCTGTACCGAACAATGTGCTTTCCAGAAGATTGGCAGGAATTGCGGAACAGTTCAGGGAGATAAAGGGCATGGGTGCACGGTTGCTGGAGTAGTGCAAAGCTTGTGCAATCAGTTCCTTGCCGGTGCCGGTGCTGCCTTCAATCAGCACTGATGAATCCATATTACGTACTTTTATAATCTTCTGTTTTAGCTTTTCCATATCCGGGTCGATGGTAATAATATCATCGATCGTGTAGTTTTCAGCGCCTTTGCTTCGCCTACTGGAAAAATCCTGCACGCTGATATATTCGTTCTTGTATTCGTTGCCGATAAATTTAAGCGCAAGCGCAGCGCCAATGAGTTTTTTTTTATGATATAGCGGAAATACGCTGCTATAGCCTTTTACGTGGTCGCCTTTATAGGTGATGCCGTTTTCTTCATAGCCAATGATCGGCTGACCGGTCTTTACAACACTGTATACTTCGCTATTTTCTTCGCTGGCAGATGGGAAAATTTCAAAGAGATGTTTGCCGATGATTTCGTCGGCAGTAAAACTGTAAGTATCTGGATTGGTGATTTCACAATATCTGCAGATACAATCTGTATCAAAAATGGTAAGCTCATCGAAAAAATTCTGCATTTGAAAGACAGAACGAGCGATTTCTTCATAACGCATATCAGCAACCTCCGATTCGATCAAGAGTAAAAAATTATATTACTATTATAAAGAAAATTGATACGAAAGTAAACGGATATCTCAAGATTATGGCTGAAAATACTGATTTTTTGTTTGGCACGGAATTTGCTCTATATTACAGTAACGATATCGTAAACCAGCGAAAGGAGATAATAGTATGGAGTGGAAAGATATGCCCAGACGGGCGTATTACGAGAAATACGAGAGAATGGATGTAAAAAATGATGGGGGCTGGTATGAGGTTTATCGTCTGCCTAAGAATGTCTATGCGATTGCGGAACCGCGGCATTTTCAGGAAGTAAATTTCTTTCTGATTGTAGGAACAGACAGGGCGGTTTTATTTGATACCGGTATGGGAATTGTTCCTGTAAAGCCGCTGATTGATGAGCTTTATCAAGGGGAAATGATTGCGGTAAACAGCCATTTTCACTTTGATCATATTGGAAGCAATCATATTTTTGAACCAGTTAACAGCTGTGTGGATTCCTATGTGTCTGGGATTGCAAAAAGAGGACTGACTTGCGCAGATGTAGGTGCGCAGATGGATGAAGATATGTTTAAAGGAGGCTATCCGCAAGGTTTTGCACCGGACCGATATGCAGTGCCGTCGTATCAGGTAAAAGCTGTCAGGGAGGGGTATATCTTTGATTTAGGAAATCGTAAACTGCGCGTTCTGCATACACCGGGGCACAGTTTCGACTCCCTTATGCTGTATGATGAAGATAATAAAATTCTTTTTACAGGAGATACGTTCTATATGGGTGCATTGTACGCACACTTTCATTGTGCGCAGTTTGGCTGTTCGGACATATCTATGTATTGGCAGACGATGGACAGACTCAGCAGAGAGATTCCAGAAGATGTGCAGCTTTACTGCTCTCATAACGATTTTATTGCACCGGCAGCAAAGCTCAGAGAGACTGCAGAAGTGCTCCGCACGATTATAGAAAAGGAATCTGTACCGGATGGAGAAAAAGGTGTCGGCAAAGGTCATCAGTATCTGGAGGAAGAAAGCATTTTGTGTGAGAAAAAGGGCGATGGATTTTCTGTCGTATATACCAATGAAAAGGTAGAGGAGAAAAAGAAATGAACGAGAAAAAGAAATTTAAGATGCCTCACGTGTACATTTTATTGATTGGAATTGTTTTTGTTTGTGCGGTATTATCTTATATTATTCCGGCGGGTGCTTATGATATGATTACTCTTGAAAACGGAAAGGAAGTGCTGAATCCGGAAACTTATCACAGAATTGATCAGACACCTGTATCGTTAATACAGTTTCTGACTGCAATTCCAAGAGGATTACAAAGCAGCGCGTCCATTATCTTTCTGATTTTTATTGTGGGCGGAAGTTTCAATGTGCTGACTGAGACCGGTGCTGTAGAGTCAGGCCTTGGCAAGCTGGCAAAAGTAGCAGCCAGAAAAGAAATTTTACTGATTCCTATCGTGATGATTGTATTTTCTCTGGGTTCTGCTTTTGTGGGAATGGCAGAAGAGCTGATTCTGTTTGTTCCAATTATGGTTGGACTGGCAAAAGCACTGGGCTTTGACTCTATTACAGGTATGGTGATGGTTATGTCAGCGACCAGTGCCGGTTTTGCAGGTGCTGTAACAAATCCGTTTACGGTCTGTGTGGCACAGGACATTGCAGGGGTTCCGCTTTTCTCCGGATCTTCGTTTAGAATCGCAGTTTTTGTTGTAATGGTTGGGATTTCAATCATTTGTACGATGCGGTATGCGATGAAAGTAAAGAAGAATCCGCAGCTGTCGTCCATGTATGAACAGGATCGTTTGGAAATGGACAATGATGCAATGGCGAAGTTAAAAGAATTTGGAGGAAAGCAAAAACTGATTTTGCTTGCGTTTATTGCGTCTCTGATTCTGCTGGTTGTTGGTGTCACCAAATGGGGCTGGTATCTGGACGAAATTTCCGGACTCTTTTTCGGCATGGGAATTGTTGTTGCTGTTATTGAAGGTATGGGCTTTAACAACTATGCAAAGGCGCTGGGGAAAGGCATGGCGGAAATCGCAGCCGGCGCGCTGGTTGTGGGCTTTGCCAGTGCTGTTATGGTTACACTGACCGATGGAAATATCATGCACACAATTCTATATTATGTTGCAGGCGCAATGGAAGGGCTGCCGGCGGCAGTCAGTGCAGCATGTATGTTCCTGTTCCAAACTTGCCTGAATTTCCTGATTCCATCTGGAAGCGGTCAGGCAGCCGTTTCCATTCCGATTCTGGCGCCGCTGGGTGATATGGTGGGAGTATCCAGACAGTCGGTTGTTCTTGCATATCAGATGGGCGATGGTTTATCCAACATTATTATTCCAACAGGCGGAATCATGATGGCGGCTCTGTCTCTTGCAAAAATTCCTTACGAGAAGTGGGCAAAATGGATTTTGCCGGTTTTCCTCTTGCAAGTTTTAGCGGGCGTGATTATTATGGTAATTGCAGGTGTCATCGGGTATTAAAATGGAGGAATTGACATGTGGTCAGAGAAAACACATAAAAAGCTGCTCCGTGAAGGTCTTGCAGCTTTTGAAGAGGAAGCGTATGCTCTCAGCGATTGTATGGCGGCAAATCCAGAGCTTGGATTGGCGGAGTTTGAATCTTCAAAGAATATCGTAGCATTGCTTGAAAAGTATGGAATAGAGGTGGAATATCCTTTTGCCGGCATGGCGACAGCATTTAAAGCGTCTATCAATCCTGGAGGCAAGAAAAAAGCGGTCTTTCTGGCAGAGTACGATGCCCTGCCGGAAATAGGACACGGCTGCGGTCATTGTGCATCGGGAGCAGCAAGCGTTCTGGCGATTTTGGCAGTCAATGCAGTGAAGGCGCAGCTGGGTGATGTGCAAATTGATATCATCGGTACGCCGGACGAAGAATGGGGCGGCGGCAAAGTAATTATGCAAAGACAGGGCATCTTTGACCAATATGATTTTGCGGCAATGGTGCACATGATGGGCGAAAATCAGTCTGCGGTGCAGTTTTACGCCTTGGACGGCATGGAGTTTGTGTTTAAAGGTGCGCCGGCGCATGCGGCGGCATGTCCGGAGAAAGGAAGGAATGCGCTGAATGCAGTGCGTCTGTTATTTGAAAGTACAGATATGATGAGACAGCATGTCATTAAAGAAGCGATTATTTCAGGCTATATTTCCGATGGAGGAAAGGCAGCGAACATCATACCTGACAAGACCCGAGCGGTTTTTATCACTAGAGCGCCCAGAAGACATCAGCTCAACGATATTACAAGCTGGGTGAAAGATTGCGCAAAGGCGGCAGCAATGGCAACACGCACAGAAGTGGAAATTTTGCCGGCGGGCGAAGACTATGACGATTATTTTACGGGACCTCTAAAGGAAGAAGTGATGGACACTTGTTTTCATAGTTTGGGACTTGAAGTAGTCAGACCGGAAAATCAGGGCAATGGTTCTTCTGATATCGGGAATGTGGCGACCGCTTGCGCAGCATTCCACCCATGTATGGGCATTGGGAAAGGACTGGTACCACATACCTATGAATTTGCAAGAGCAATGACGACGCCAGCTGTCCATAAGGCTATTTTAAACAGTGCAAAGTTTTTGTTGGAATTGACCTATAGGCTGTTTACAGATGAGGAACTTTTGGATAAAATCAAGAAAGAACACTTTTCACTATAAGGAAAATTTCTTGAAAGTCGTTGGAAATCCAAAAACTTTCCTTGACACAGGCGTGGAAATATGATAACCTATTTCAGTAATGAAGAAGAAGTTATCCGCTTCTCACCTTTCAGACAGTCAGTTTGCTGGGTTAATAATTTTGAAACATGCGCGTTTTAGCGTGTTTTGAGGCGGGTACATGAAGTGCCCGCTTTCTTGTTTGTGTAGAAACCACAGGAGGTGCGAACCATTAGTAAGGAGAACAAGATCAACGAAGAAATTCGTGACAAAGAACTGCGTGTCATCGATGAAACCGGTCAGATGCTCGGTATTATGAGCAGAGACGAGGCGCTTGCTTTGGCAGATGAGAAGAAGCTTGACCTGGTCAATATTTCACCTAACGCCAAGCCGCCGGTATGTAAGATTCTCGATTATGGAAAGTACAGATACGAAATCCAGAAGAGAGAAAAAGAAGCCAAGAAAAAGCAGAAGAACATGCAGGTAAAGGAAATCAGACTGAGTACCTTTATCGAAGATCATGACATTCAGGTGAAGGCTAAGACCGCTTGCAAATTCCTGCAGGATGGGGACAAAGTCAAGGTGAGTCTCAGATTTAGAGGAAGAGAAAAAGACTATACTGCAAAAGGCCGCGAAGTTATGGATAAGTTCGCAGAATGCTGCAGTGAGGTCAGCACCATTGATAAGAAGCCGACATTTGAAGGCAGAAGCCTTACCATGTTCCTGGCACCGAAAACTGATAAGTAAAACTTTGTATTAACATAGGAGGAAAAAATCATCATGGCAAAGAATAAGATGAAGTCCCACAGAGGCGCATGCAAAAGACTGAAATTAACCGGAACCGGTAAAATCAAGAGAAACAAGGCATACAAGAGCCATATTCTTACTAAGAAGACTCCGAAGAGAAAGATGGGTCTTAGAAAATCCACAATTTTAACCAGTGCTGACACTAAGAGAATGTTAAGATCAATGGCAAAATAGTTTTAGGAGGTAATGAATCATGGCAAGAGTAAAGAAAGGCGTAAACGCCCACAAGAGACATAAGAAAATTTTAAAATTAGCAAAGGGTTACTATGGACAGAAGAGCAAGGTCTTCAGAGCAGCTAACCCTGCAGTAATGAGAGCGCTGAGATCTGCTTACGTTGGCAGAAAGTTAAAGAAGAGACAGTACAGACAGATGTGGATCGCAAGAATCAACGCTGCTGCAAGAATGAACGGCATGTCCTACAGCAGACTGATGGACGGTCTTAAGAAGAGCGGTATCGAAATCAACAGAAAGATGCTGTCTGAACTGGCTATCCACGACGCAGCTGCATTTGCACAGCTTTGCGAAACTGCAAAGAAGAACTGCGGAAAATAAATCATATAATAATTTGAGAAGATGGAATGAAGTCATCTTCTTTTTTTAGGAGTTTCTGTCGCGTTAGCCCAGTGTGCATATTTCAGGCGATATTTCCTAAAATATGCACAAATGTGTGCATAAAATCAAAGAAACTGTCGAAAATATGCACAATCACAGGAGTTTGCGCCGTTAAAAGCGTGTTGATAGACCTGTCTGCAGGCAAAAAGTGCATACATTCTATGATTTTGTAAGAAATATGCACAGACTTTCTGAAGAACGTGCATATTTTGAGGGAAAACTTGAAATTTATGTACAGAGGGCATTGCTAGCGGGCATTGTCTGCGGGAGAGAAGCGGGAAAAGCAAATTGCACCAAAATTGTATCTGATACAAAATAGTAGATGTATCATAAAAAATGTGATACAATGATGACAATGAATACGTAAAGAAAGTAGGTTGGAAAAATGCCGAAACAAAGAAATTATATGGTCAATTCTCCTCATTTATATAGCGTGTTTTTTGCACCCCGAGGAAACAGGCGTATGCTGGAGCTGGGGATGCAGATTGCGCAGCAGTATTTGGATCCGGAAGATAAACTCATTGGAATTATCGGTGAGGCAGGCGCCGGAAAGAGCATGCTGATTAAGGGCATGTTTCCGGGTCTGGACCTCTGCAATGATGACAGCGGCGTCAATGTAAGACCACTGCCGATTTTAGATGTAGACGAAGACGAAGGGTTTTATGCACCTCATACTTATCACATGGATGTGCGCTTTGAGTCTGCATTTACACAAATGCACGAACTGGCAGAAGCGACCGAAAAAGCCATTAAGAAAGGGCGCAGAGTCATCATCGAGCACTTTGAACTACTGTTTCCTTTCCTGAAAACCAACGCACAGCTTTTAATCGGTGTAGGGGAGCAGATTATCATTACCAGACCGAACTTATTTGGACCGCTTCCTCAGGATATTGCGGAGACTGTGCACAAGTCCGTTCGTTATCGTAAGATGGCGCATACCGCAGAAGACCTTGTGGAGCACTGCATGCCCCAGGAGCTTTTCCAAAAGTGCTATCATGGAGATATCAAGAGAGGCTTTTCTTTGGGCTTTAAGGAAAAACCGGATATCGACATCGATGCGCTGAAAAATGCAGTCAACGAATACATCGCTCAGGATCTTTCTGTCAGCTTTTTTGACGAGGATCACGTGAAAATCGGCGAGTTGGTACACCCTTGCACGGGTCCTAGAATCCACGTCCGTTCTACCGGCGAGATTGAAAACTTCCGCCTGCTGAAAGAAATCTTTTATGACTCCATGCAGGAGATGTATTTGATTATTGGGCTTGTAGGCGAGCGCTGGGATGTGGAAACGGGTGACTTGAACAGAATTAAGCTGCATATTTAAGGAAGGAATATATCATGAGAGAAATCAAAGCAGAACAGATTACGCAGACGGTCAGAGACCTTTGTATCGAGGCAAACTGCCATCTGCCGGAGGATATCAAAGGGGCTATTGCAGGGTGCAAAGCCTGTGAGCCTTTTGACATTGCAAAAAATATTTTAGATAAAATCGAAGAGAACTATCAGATTGCAGATACAGACAACGTGCCAATCTGTCAGGATACCGGCCTTGCCTGCGTTTTTCTTGAGATTGGGCAGGAGGTGCACATCGACGGAAATTTGAAGGAGGCTGTAGACGAAGGCGTGCGCCGGGGCTATACTGAAGGTTTCCTGCGCAAATCCTGCGTCAAGGATCCCATCGATAGAGTCAATACAGGAGACAATACGCCGGCGGTGATTTACTATGACATCGTGCCAGGCAACGCCTTAAAAATTACCGTTGCGCCAAAGGGCTTTGGCAGTGAAAACATGAGCCAGATTAAGATGTTGAAACCCTCTGACGGTCTTGCCGGTGTAAAAGAATTTATTCTGAAGGTGGTAGAGGATGCAGGACCTAATCCATGTCCGCCTATCGTGGTGGGCGTAGGCATTGGCGGCACCTTTGACAAAGCGGCATTTCTTGCGAAGAAAGCACTTATGCGTCCGGCAGATGAGAGAAATGCAAATCCGTTCTATGAAGACCTTGAAAAAGAAATGCTGGAGAAAATCAACGCACTTGGTATTGGACCGCAGGGCTTTGGCGGAAAAACCACGGCGCTTGCAGTCAACATCGAGACCTTGCCAACCCATATTGCAGGGCTTCCGTGCGCAGTCAATATCAACTGCCATGTAACCAGACATAAGAGTGCAGTATTATAGAAGGAGAGGCGGAAAGATATGGAGAAGAAAATTACGATGCCGCTGACGGCAGATAAGACAAAAGACCTGCGCGCAGGAGATAATGTACTGATTAGCGGCGTGATTTATACGGGAAGAGATGCTGCTCACAAGCGACTTTGCGAACTTTTGGCAGAGGGAAAGACGCTTCCCATCGATGTGAAGGACAGTATTATTTACTATGTAGGTCCTGCGCCGGCAAAACCGGGTCAGGTGATCGGTTCTGCGGGGCCAACCACCAGCTACCGTATGGACGCATATGCACCGGCGCTTTTGGATCTGGGACTTAAGGGCATGATTGGAAAAGGCAAGCGTTCGCCAGAGGTAATCGAGGCCATGAAACGAAACGGTGCGGTATACTTTGGCGCCATCGGCGGAGCTGGGGCGCTCCTTGCCAAGTGCATCAAAAAAGCGGAAGTAGTCTGCTATGAAGATTTGGGCGCAGAGGCGGTGCGCCGTTTGGAAGTGGAAAACCTTCCGGCAGTTGTGATCATCGATAGTCAGGGAAATAATTTGTATGAAGACGGCAGGAAAGCATATCTTGCCGTGGAGAAATAGCTATGTTTGTGGATTTTAAGCTGGATACGGCAAGTCAAAAGCCGATTTACAAGCAAATTGCGGAGCGGATTTCCGATGCAATTAAAGACGGGAAGCTGGCTGCGGGGTTTAAATTGCCAACGGTGCGGGATCTTTCCGGAGAAATCGGTGTAGCGTGCGGTACCATCAAACACGCTTATGAGTATCTGGAAGAACAGGGTTTTGTAGAAATGGTGCAGGGCAGCGGTTCTTTTGTCATAGATCAGAAAGAGGATTTTGCCAGCCGTAAAGAAAAAGCCATGATAGCAATCGACCAACTCTTCACCAGACTGGAAAGTCTGGGGTTTACGCCGAGAGAAATGGAAATCTATCTAGATCTGAAGCTGAGGGGGCTTGCGGAAAAATACGATGTGGTGAAGGTTGCTTTGGTGGACTGTAATCCTGAGACGCTACAGATGATTGAGGGGCAGCTTTCCCAGATTGGCTATGCTGAGACGGCAGCCTTTGATCTTGATAGAATCGAGGAAGCAGCGGAAAGTCTCAATGCGGATTACGATTTGATTTTAACTACGTCCACCCATTTTACAGAGGTGGAATCCTACCTAAGAAGCAATAAACCGCTTGCGATGGTTGCCATGACGCCGTCGGTGCATACCATTGTCCGTCTGGCTAAAATTGGAGATACGCAGAAGGTGGGCATTTTCTGCGCCAGCGACGCATTCGCGGGTGTAGTCAGAAATAACTGCCAGGGGCTGGGCAGCTGGAGTGAAGGGATGGCGACGCAGCTTGCGGGGTTCTTTGGAAAAGAGGAACAGTTCTTTGCTGAGAACGATGTAGTCATCGTGCCGGAAGGCTATGAAACCTTTATCGCGTCTAAGGAAAAGCAGTTTTTGCGCAGCTTTTGCGAGCGGGGCGGGGAACTGGTTTCCTATAGTTATAAGGTGGACAAGGGGTCTTTTCTCCACGTGGTAGATCAGATTAAACGGGTGATGAACAAGAAGCGGAGCATGTGATTGCGTTATCTGTGATATTTAATCGCAGGGTCAGAAGAATGTATTGCGGGAGATACGCGTTTTCAGATTGCGGTTGTGCAGATGATGCGATAAAAATTGTTTCTACACAACTTTTTGTTGGTTCGGTTGTGCAGGGAAAGCTTGAAAAAAGTAATTTGCACAACTTTTACGAAAATCGTGGCGTTTAATATTATGTATGTTGTGCAAAGCAAGATAAAAATGACTCGTTTTGCACAACTTTTTTGATGAAAAAAATGTTTTTTCGCGTTACGGAGCGCAAAAGTTGTGCAAGAGGCAGCGTGGGCAGTAGGATTTGCACAACCAGCAGGAGTGGAAGTTGTGCAAATTAGTGATGAAGTGGCGACATATGCACAATCATATGCAAAACCTGCCGTAGAAAAATACCAGGAAACTGGATAGAAGGAATTGCACCCTTCTCAAAATCGGTCAACGGCTTTATAATAGAATAAAGTCGGTCGGGAATGGAGGAGTTACCGTGAACGAAAAATTTTTTTCTTTGCCGGAAGAAAAACAGCAAGCAATCATCAATGCAGGTTACAAGGTTTTTCGCAGAATACCTATCATAACAGTCCTATGCGTGAAATCGCAGAGGCAGCGGGAATCAGCAAATCGCTGCTGTTTCACTATTTTCACAACAAGAAGGAATTATATCTGTTTTTGTGGGATACTTGTGCAAAGAAGACCATTGCATATTTGACTGAATGCGAATGCTACAGTCAGCAGGGGTTGTTTGAGAGTATGGAACGGGGCATGCGGGCAAAAATGGAACTGATCAGTCAGTATCCGGACATGGCGAATTTTACCATCAAAGCATTTTACGAAAAGGACCCGGAAATCTGCGCAGCTGTTTCTGAAAGCTATCACCGGTATTTTAACCTGAAAGCGGATCGCGCCCGTATCAACTTTGATCCGGCGCAGTTTGTGCCAGGACTGGATATTCCCATGATGTACAGGGAGATGTACTGGGCGTCGGAAGGATATCTGTGGGAGATGGTGCAGCGAGGACCTGTGAATACCGCAGAAATGGAAAAGGATTTTACCAGACTGATCGCATTTTGGAAAAGTATTTATCTTCGGAAGGAGTGACGAGATGGATGCAATCAAGTTAGAAAATTTGACTAAATATTATGGAAAAAACCGGGGAATCTCTGGCGTCAGTCTGACCGTTTCCGAAGGAGAATTCTTTGGATTCATCGGTCCCAACGGCGCAGGGAAATCTACGACAATCCGCACGATGATGGGGCTCATAAAAAAGACCGGAGGAGACGCCTGGGTGAGCGGACTTGCTGCTTGCGAAGAAAGAGAGCAGATTCTTGCCAGGACTGGATATCTTCCGTCGGAAGCAATTTTTTATCGCGGAATGCGGGTGAAAGATATCTTGAAGCTGTCTGCGGACTTGCGAAAAAAGGACTGCAGAAAGGAAGCTGTGCGGCTTTGTGAAAGATTACAACTTTCTGAGAAACGAAAAGTGGAGGAACTCTCTTTTGGTAACAGGAAAAAAGTCGCCATTGTCTGCGCGCTGCAGCATCAGCCGGAAATTTTAATTCTGGACGAACCGACCAGCGGTCTTGACCCACTGATGCAGAAAGAATTTTTTGAAATTCTTCGGGAGCGCAATGCAGATGGAACGACTATTTTTTTGTCCAGTCATATTTTGTCGGAGGTGCAGCGAAATTGCAGCCGCGCCGCCATCATTCGAGCAGGAAAGATCATTGCCTGCGATCGGGTAGAAGCCCTTTCTCGCACCAGCGCCAGGCGTGTTGCGGTTTGCGGCAGCGTAAATCTTGACGGACTTTGCGGAATTCGTGACCGGAAAGAGATTGCGGGGCAGACCAGCTTTCTTTACAGCGGCGATATGAACAAGTTGCTGAGAAGGCTTGCGGATGGACAGATTGCGGATCTCGCCGTATCTGAGCCGGATTTGGAAGAGGTATTTCTTCACTATTATGAAAAGGATGGTGAGGCGCTGTGATATTGGTTAGACATGAGCTGAGACAGGGTCGCGTTTCGTTTTTGATTTGGACCGCGGCGATTTCTTTTCTTCTGGCAGTTTGCATCTTCCTCTTTCCGGAGATGAAAGGACAGATGGAGAGTGTTGGCGATGTGTTTGCTTCCATGGGCTCTTTTTCCGACGCTTTTGGAATGGACCGTCTGAACTTCGGCAGGCTGACTGGGTTTTATGCTGTGGAATGCGGTAATGTGCTGGGGCTTGGCGGCGCATTCTATGCCTGTCTGTGCGCGGCTGGTATTTTGAGCAAGGAAGAAAAAGATGGAACGGCTGAATTTCTGCTGACCCATCCGATTAGCCGCAGGCGGGTCGTGACAGAAAAACTCCTTGCGGTATTGGTGCAGGTGACGGCGATGAATCTGCTGGTTTATGGGATTTCTGTGTGCGCTATAGCGGCGGTAGGTGAAGCGATTCCCTGGAGGGAAATCAATTTGCTGCATCTTGCGTATTATCTGCTGCAACTGGAGCTGGCGGGGATTTGCTTCGGGATTTCTGCTTTCACACGTAAAGGCAGCGTGGGCGCCGGACTTGGCATCGCTTTTATGATGTATTTTCTGAATCTCATTGCCAACATTGCGGAAGCGGCGGCGTTTTTAAAATATGTGACGCCTTTCGCCTACTGCGAAGGAGCGGATATCGTGACAGCGGGCAGTCTCGATGGGACACTGGTCGCAATCGGGATGGTAATTGGGCTGCTTGGGATTGGAGCCGGCTATTTGCGGTATGTAAAAAAAGATATTTATTAAATCATGTTCTCCCGATTGGATTGGGCGCTAAGATGGAAGCAGGTGAGAATCCTGCACGGTACCGCCACTGTAAGGGAGAGTTCTTGTTCGAGGGTTTTAGACTAGCCCCTGGAAACGGGAAGGTGAGTAAGAACGATGCCCTTTGAGTTAGGAGACATGCAGAAAATACGGGCTGCACCATTTTGGTGCAGCTTTTGATTAGTCAAATCCAGGAAATTGTCTAGTTCTAATTTTTGAAAAGTGCAGTATAATATGTTACGAAAAAAAGGAAATATATCTTCATAGAGACGAATAAACTGGAGGTGGAATATTTTGGTAAAGGATGTAAAACATATCATGGAAAGAAAAGCCTTCGAAAAAGGCTTGGAGTCGATTATCAACAAGGGACAGGAAAAGGATTTGACCGAAGTTATGCTTCCTATGATTAATATGCTGGAGAAAATTTTAGGAGACGCATGGGAAGGTTCTTCCTATGAACTTTTGAGAAAGCTGGCAAAAGACCCGAATAGCAAGTGGACCCATTATACACAAAATATTTTGCGCAATGTGGATCCGCATATTTTGAAGACCTTTGCTTTAAATGCCGGATATGAGTCTGGTTTTCGTGGTTACAAGACTTCTCTGAAAATGTCTGAAAGATACCAGTGCAATATTCCATGGATTATTCTGATGGACCCTACAACAGCGTGCAATATGCACTGTACCGGTTGTTGGGCTGCGGAATATGGCGATAAAATGAACCTTTCTTTTGAGGATATGGATAGAATTATCACAGAAGGTAAAGAATTGGGTATTCACGCTTTTCTGTTCACCGGCGGCGAACCGCTGATTAAGAAAAAGGAAATTATCCGTCTGTGCGAAAAACACAGCGATTGTGCATTTCATGCGTTTACCAACGGTACACTGATTGATGAAGCATTCTGTGACGACCTTCTTCGAGTAGGTAATTTCTTTGTATCGGTTAGCATTGAGGGTTTTGAAGAAAGCAACGACGGGAGAAGAGGAGAAGGCCATTTCCAGAAAGCCTTGGCGGCGATGGATTTGATGCATGAAAAGAGAATTCCTTTCGGTGTGTCGATTTGCTATACGAGCAAGAACTATTTGACTGTAACCAGTGATGAATTCCTGGATATGCTTATCGATAAAGGCTGTGTTTTTGCATGGTATTTCCATTATATGCCGGTGGGTGTCAATGCGAGTACAGAACTGCTTTTGACACCGGAACAGAGAGTTTATATGCACGATAAAATCAGGGAAATCCGCGGTATTACAGGTGGTAAAGAGATATTTGCGATTGACTTTCAAAACGATGGAGAGTTTGTACATGGCTGCATTGCGGCAGGGGAAAGGTATTGCCATATCAATGCCAACGGAGACGTGGAACCTTGTGTATTTATTCACTACTCCGGCGCTAATATCAAAGAAAAGTCACTTCTTGATTGTTTGCGTCAGCCGCTATTTCTTGCATATCGTGATGGACAGCCGTTTAATGACAATCATCTGCGGCCTTGCCCTATGCTGGAAAACCCAGGAATTCTGCAGGAATTAGTAAAGAAGACCGGAGCAAAATCTACGGATTTAGAAGCGCCGGAATCCTGTGAGCATCTTTGTGGAAAGTGCACAGAATATGCAAAGAACTGGGCGCCGGTGGCAGATAAACTGTGGGAGCAGGATAGGAAATAAACATATGCTGCAAGAGATAAGCTGCGCTGTTTGATGAGGAAATATCAAGCAGTGCAGTTTTTTTAAAATTGACTATAAGTCATTGACTGATAGTCAATTATACAGTATAATAAAGAAAAAGGAGGCACGCTTATGACGAGCAGACAGATTGCTGCCCTTGCAACAAAGAAAAAACTGCTGGATGCAGGCAGCAAAATTATCGCAGAGAAAGGACTTTCTCAGGCGACAGTTGACGAGATCACTGCACTGGCAGGTGTTTCGAAGGGCACCTTTTATACTTATTTTAAGAAGAAAGAGGATATTGTATTTGCGCTTGGATATGGTGCTTTCAGCGAGGTTTTGGATAAGGCCATGAGCCTGCAGGATACTTTCATAGAAAAAATCATCTATTATATGGTGCATTTTTCGGCATGTATTGAAGACAGCGGATATAAGCTTTCTCAGGAGTGGATCAGAAGTTTGTCTGATATTTCTTCTTCGGAGGAGACAGGTCCCCGTGGAAAGCTCAAGTTTGATCTGGATTCGATCAGCCGATTGATTCAGGCAGGGGTAGAAGAAGGAAATCTGGCAAAAGATACGCCGGCAGAAGTTTTAACCCATACTTTGGCGGATATACTTTACGGGCAGATGTTCTGCTGGAGTGTAAGTGACGGCAGCTACAGTCTGAGAGCGCGCACAGAAGAATTTTGCGAGACCTGTCTGCCAGAGATTTTCAAAGCGTACGCACTTTAATTCAACAAAAAGGAGGAAATGTGATGAATGACCTTGGGAAAGACATTAAGAAGCTGGGATTCGGATTGATGAGACTGCCGCAGAAGGACGGCGTCATCGATGTAGAGGAAACCAGTAAAATGGTCGATTTGTTTATGGAAGCGGGATTTACATATTTTGATACAGCCTGGGCTTATGCTGGTTCGGAAGATGCGATTCGCAAGGCGCTGGTTGAAAGATATCCACGGGAAAGCTTTCAGCTAGCCACAAAGAATGCAGCATGGATTAATTGCAAGACCAAGGAAGAAGCCTATGAACAGTTTGAGGTTTCTTTGAAACAGACAGGCGCAGGATATTTCGATTTTTATTTGCTGCACAATTTGGGAGAGGGCAGAAGCCGTTATTTCGACGAGTATGATATGTGGAACTGGGTGCAGGAAAAGAAAAAGGCGGGACTGATTAAGCATGTCGGATTTTCTTTTCATTCTACCCCGGAGGAACTGGAAGAGATTCTGACAGCCCATCCGGAGATGGAGTTTGTGCAGCTGCAGATCAACTATGCGGATTGGGAAAATCCGACTGTACAGTCCAGAGGCTGTTACGAAGTGGCAAAAAAACACGGCAAGCCGGTTATCGTTATGGAACCAGTAAAAGGGGGCATGTTGGCAACACCGCCGGAATCTGTCGTTAAGATTTTTAAAGAAGCAGAACCGGATTCATCGGTTGCTTCGTGGGCAGTTCGCTTTGCGGCTGATTTAGACGGGGTGATGACAGTACTTTCCGGCATGAGCAATGTAGCGCAGATGGAAGATAATCTGTCCTACATGAGGGAATTTACAGGACTTACTGCAGAGCAGAGAGAAACGCTGAAAAATGCGCAGGAGGAACTGGCGAGGATACCGATGATTCCGTGTACTGTCTGTAATTATTGCGCAAAGGTCTGCCCGATACAGATTGGCATCTCCGGATCCTTTACTGCCATGAACTACCTGACCCTTTATCGGGACAAAGCCATGGCGCAGCATCAGGAAAGCTGGCTGGTTTCCGGTCACGGTCTGAAACAGGCGAAGGAATGTATCGGTTGCGGTAAATGTGAGGAGGCATGTCCGCAGCACATCGCAATTAGAGAAGAGTTGAAAAAGGTAACGGAAGAGTTGTTATAAGAATTAAAGCAGCTGTAGGTAAAAGATGCCTGCAGCTCTTTATAATTTTGTATGGATTTTCTATAATGGAAATAGTATAATAGGGATAAATAAGCAAGGAGGTGGTGCAAGTGAGAATCCTGGAACTGAATCATATTTTAGAAGAGCTTCGCAGCGCACTGTGCCATATTTTTGGGAACAAACTAAATCATATTTGGCTTTATGGTTCTTATGCTAGAGGGGATAATGATGAAGAGTCAGATTTGGATATTCTGGCACTTGTGGATCTTTCAAAAAATGAGCTGGCAGCTTACAGGAGAGAAGTCAGTGACTTGTCTTCGGAACTTGACTTGCAGTATGGCGTACTGCTTTCGATTAAGCTGCAGGATACAGAAACCTTTCATCGCTATTCTGATTCTTTGCCTTTTTTTCAGAATGTAATAAAGGAGGGAATCAGTATTGTATAGTGAGGAGCAAAAGGACTTATGCTTATACAGATTGTCAAAGGCTGAACGGTATTTGACTGACGCTAGGCGAACTCTGGAAATGGGGATGTATGATACTGCAGCAAATCGTTCTTATTATGTAATTTTTCATGCAGCACGTGCAGTACTTGCTTTAGATGGGTTGGATTTCCGCAACATTCAGGAGTGATTTCCAATTTTCAAATGAGATATATAAAGACGGGTGTATTTGAAAAGCAGCTCTCTAATATTATTAAGAGCGCATTTTCTTTAAGAACAGAGAGTGATTATGGGGATTTCTTTGTGATTGAAAAGGAAGATGTAAAGCGTCAGGTAGACGAGGCGGAAGTTTTCTTTCATGCAATAGAGGCATATATAAAGTCACAAAATTTATAGTGAAATGACTATGACGCAGACCCGAATAGGGTCTGTTTTTTCGTGCAAATTTTTCACAAAATGCATATTGAATAAGAAGTGCCAAAAAAAAACAATCTGGTTGTAGACAAATGAGATATAACAATGTACTATAAAGATGTAATACATTTATCGATTTTGAATTTCGAGGTGAATCATGGAAGAAAACAAAAAGAAGTTAGTCATCGGCGTCATTGGCGCAGATGTTCATGCAGTAGGGATCCAGATATTGAATCACGCCTTTGAAGAAGCGGGGTTTGATGTGACTAATTTGGGCGTCATGGTATCCCAGGAAGAATACATTGCTGCAGCAGTAGAAACTGATGCAGATGCTATCATGGTATCTTCCCTTTACGGTCACGGTGAGCTTGATTGCCGCGGTCTTAGAGAAAAGTGCAGCGAAGCAGGTCTTTCTGATATTCTGCTCTATGTAGGCGGCAATATCGTAGTCGGCAAGCAGCCTTTTGACGAAGTGGAAGCAAGATTTAAGAAAATGGGCTTTAACCGGGTATTTGGACCGGGAACAGCACCGGAAGACACCATTTCGTGTCTGAAGGAGGACTTGGGGCTGTAATGGGTCGGTGAAGTCATGAAGAACATACTATTAATAGATTTCGGCAGCACCTATACTAAGGTAACTGCCGTGGACCTTGCAGAAGAGCGGCTTTGCGCAACAGCGGCAAGCTACACCACTGTAAAAACCGATATTAATGAAGGACTGGCAAATGCGCTGGCACTTTTAGAGGAAAAAATCGGTCCGGTGGATTTTGATGCAAGGTATGCTTGCTCCAGTGCCGCTGGCGGTCTGAAAATGATCAGCTGCGGATTGGTGCCGGAATTGACTGCCGAGGCAGCAAAGATGGCGTCTCTTGGGGCAGGGGCGAAGGTCATGAAGGTTTATTCCTATCAGCTGACCGAAGAGGACGCAGAAGAAATCGAAAATCTGAAACCTGACATCTTCCTTTTAACGGGAGGTACTGACGGCGGCAATAAGGACACCATTATAGAAAATGCACAGATGCTGGCAGGAATTTCCGCAGAATTTCCAATCGTCGTTGCGGGCAATCGCAATGCAGCAGGTGCTTGCAGAAAGATTTTAGAGGAAGCCGGAAAGCAGGTAATCGTAACAGAAAACGTGATGCCGCGGTTTGGGGAACTGAACATCGAGCCGGCACAAAACTGCATTCGGGAAATTTTCCTTGACAGAATCATCAAGGCAAAAGGACTTTCTAAAGCCAGTCAGCTGATTTCGGGCATTATGATGCCGACACCGGCGGCGGTGCTTTCCGCTATGGAGCTATTGGCAAAGGGCACAGATAAGGAGCCAGGACTGGGAGATTTGGTTGCCGTAGATGTAGGCGGCGCTACCACAGACGTTTACTCCATGAGTCTGGGCGAGCCAAGCGGTGTCAATACGGTCATCAAAGGATTGCCTGAGCCTTATGCAAAGCGAACCGTGGAAGGGGATATCGGCATGCGCTACAGTGCAGCAGGCATTGTAGAAGCTGCCGGAATAGGCGCAGTTTCCCGGCTTTCGGGGTTGTCTGCAGAGAGGGCGCAGCAGCTGCTTACTCTGATTACAGATAAAACAGATACACTGCCTGAAAATGAAGAACTTGCGGCGCTGGATTTTGCGCTGGCATCTTTGGCAGTCAAGGTGGGCATGACCCGCCACGCAGGACGCGTGGAAAAAGTTTATACGCCGGTTGGTGAAACATGGCTGCAGGAAGGTAAAGATCTGACAGCTGTAGAAAAAGCGGTCATCACGGGCGGATCTCTCATTCACGCAAAGAATATAGAGAAAATCGCAAGAGGGGTGCTTTACGATGTGGCAGAAGCCGCATCCTTAAAACCGAGGCAGGCGGAAATCCTGCTGGACAAAGCATATATTTTATCGGCCATGGGCCTTCTCGCCAAACATGCGCCGGATACAGCACTAAGAATCATGAAAAAGGAGTTGATATCCTATGGAATTGAAAAATAAGAAACTGACAAACGATGACTTCTATGGAATTCAGAAAGAAATTTTGACCCAGTGGCCGACCGGCGCAGATGTAAATTTTGAGAAGGCAGTAGAATTTCATCAGAGCCTGCCGGAAAACAAAAACTTTGGAAAGAAGCTGGTAAAGGCAAAGAAAGAGGGCAAGACTTTAGTGCAGCCGAGAGCTGGTGTTGCTCTAGTGCAGGAGCATATCGACCTCTTGACTTATCTGCAGGACAAGGGTGGCGCAGACCTGCTGCCGACTACAGTAGACAGCTATACGAGACAGAATCGCTACAAAGAAGCGGAAGTGGGCATTCAGGAATCGGTTAGAGAGAGCAAGTCCATGCTCAACGGTCTTCCCATCGTAAACCACGGTGTAGATGCATGCCGCTCCATTATCAATGAACTGAACACACCGGTACAGGTGCGTCACGGCACACCTGACGCAAGACTTCTGACGGAAATCTCCTACGCTGGCGGTTTCACAAGCTATGAAGGCGGCGGTATTTCCTATAATATTCCTTATGCAAAAAATGTCAGCCTGGAAAAAACCATCAGGGACTGGCAGTACTGCGACAGACTGACCGGTATTTATGAAGAAGCTGGCGTCAGCATTAACAGAGAGCCATACGGACCACTTACCGGTACTCTGGTTCCGCCTTGCATTTCCCATTCTGTAGCCATCATCGAGAGTTTGCTGGCTGCTGAACAGGGGGTAAAGAACATAACAGTCGGCTACGGTCAGTGCGGCAATCTGGTGCAGGACGTTGCAGCCATCCGTTCCCTTGGCAGTCTGACTGAAGAATACCTTAAGAGATACGGTTATAATGATGTAGAAGTAACGACTGTTTTACATCAGTGGATGGGCGGTTTCCCGCAGGACGAAGCTCAGGCGTTTTCCGTTATTTCCTGGGGCAGCGCCATCGCAGCGCTGTCAAAGGCAACAAAAGTTATCGTAAAGACACCGCACGAAGCAATCGGCGTTCCGACCAAGGAAGCAAACGCACAGGGACTGCGCTGCACTAAACAGATGATCAACATGCTCTGCGACCAGCAGCTTTCCAACACCAGCCATGTTGTAAATGAAATGATGATTATTTCCGCAGAAACCCGCTGTATTGTAGATAAGTGCTTTGAACTGGGCGAAGGCGATTTGGCAGTGGGCACTGTTAGAGCATTCCAGGCAGGTGTTTTAGATATTCCGTTTGCACCGAGCAAACTAAACGCAGGAAAAATGCTGCCGGCAAGGGACAATGACGGCGCAATTCGTATCTTAAATGCTGCCAATGTGCCGCTTTCCAAAGAGTTGATCGATTTCAACAGAGAAAAAATTGAAGAACGTGCACAGGCAGAAAAGAGAGATGCTTCTTTCCAGATGGTAATCGACGATGTTTACTCCATCAGTAAAGGAAAACTGGTCGGCAGACCTTGGAAATAATCGAGAGCCGTTGGTGGGCGTTGGTGGGCGTTGGTGATGCTAGGCGAAAAAACGGGCGAACGTTGACAAAACTGACAAAAAATCGGTTTTTTGTCTAATCTGTCAGCAGTTTTGGGAAAAATGCTGACAAAACTGACATTTTCTTTGGATTTTGTCTGGTTTGTCAGTGTTCAGACAGAAAAATTCATGTTTTTGCGGTAAAAATCGCAAAAAGACTGACAAAAATGCAGTTTTTTTGGAAATATGTCAGCGCAGAAAATTGTGTAAATGGTAGTTTGAAATATAGACGAGGGAATTGAAATGAAAATTAAAAAAATAATTTGTTCTGGCGGAAGAACCGGATTCTTCTTTGACGACCAGAGAGCGATTAAAAAAGGTGCAAAGTCCGATGGTTCTGCATATATCGGAGAGCCGGTAACTGACGGCTTTAAGGCAGTAAGACAGGCTGGTGAATCCATTTCTGTTATGGTAGTTTTGGAAGATGGTCAGGTTGCCTACGGTGACTGTGCAGCTGTACAGTACAGCGGAGCAGGCGGAAGAGATCCGCTGTTCCTTGCAGAAGACTTTATTCCTGTTATCATGGAACATGTAGCTCCGGTTTTGGAAGGAAAGGAATTGAATTCTTTCAGAGAACTGGCAGCGGAAGTAGAAGCCGTAGAAGTGGACGGCAAGCGTCTGCACACTGCAATTCGTTACGGTGTGACCCAGGCAGTGCTGGACGCAGTGGCAAAGGCAAAGAAGCTGCTGATGTGTGAAGTTATCGCAGACGAATACGGTCTCACGCCGGAATATCGCCAGATTCCAATCTTCACTCAGTCCGGCGATAACCGTTACGATAACTCCGACAAGATGATTATGAAGGGCGCTGATGTTTTACCTCATGCTCTGATTAACAACGTAGATACAAAACTGGGAAAAGACGGTAGTATTTTACTGGAATATGTAAAATGGCTGAGAGACAGAATTATCGCTCTACGTCATGATGAGGACTATCTGCCGGTGCTGCATATCGACGTGTATGGTACTATCGGTATGGCATTCGGTGTCAACAATTATGAAGTGATGGCAGACTATATCGCTACTTTAGTAGAGGCAGCAAAACCTTTCAAGCTGCGTATCGAAGGCCCGATGGACGCAGAAGAGAGAGAAGCCCAGATGAAAGCGCTGGCAGCGCTGACTGCAGAGGTTGATCGCCGCGGAATCGACGTGGAACTGGTAGCAGACGAATGGTGCAACACTTTAGATGACATCAAATATTTCGCTGATAACAAGGCAGGTCACATGGTACAGATTAAGACCCCAGACCTTGGCGGAATCAACAATATCGTAGAAGCAGTTATCTACTGCAAAGAAAAAGGAATCGGCGCTTACCAGGGCGGCACCTGCAACGAAACAGACCGCTCTGCGCAGGTTTGCGTCAACCTGGCTATGGCAACCCAGCCTGATCAGATTCTGGCAAAACCAGGCATGGGCGTAGACGAAGGATACATGATTGTGTACAATGAAATGCAGAGAATCCTTGCACAACTGTCAGCAAAAAATGCGTAATGAGATAGAAGGTGGACTGCTCGCGGAACTGTTTGGCGGAGTAGACTTGCGGGACGCAAAGGGGCAGTCGGCGCTATCGCTGCTTACAGCAGAACAAATTGGAGAACTGGCGGTGAACGCCCTGCGAATTGAGGCAGCGGTGACACCAAAGCCGGGACTTGTAGACAGAGAAAACAGCGGAGCCCATGACGACATGGACTATCCGCTGTTTCTGGCAAGCAGCGCGGCGCTGCTTCCTTGCTTTACAGCCTGTGCCAAAGCCGGCATTGACGGATACAAAAAAAGTCCGGCGCAGTTGGTTCCTGTATTACGCCGTATCGGCAGATGTGGAGAAACCGCCATGTATGCGGCGACAAAAGGGGTCAATACCCACAAAGGAGCTATTTTCTCTATGGGGATTTTGTGCTGTGCGCTTGGCATGCTTTTAGCTAAAGTAACAAAGGGAACGCATACTGCGGTCCTGGAGCCAAAGGGGCAGGCAGATCTAAAAGAAGCTGAATTACAGGCGCTTTGCGCTCAGCTTTCAGCCGCCCTGCTGCGGCAGGATACTGCCGCAGCAACCCACGGGCTGCACGCCCGTGGTCACGCCGCCTGCGGCGGCGTGCGGGCGGAGGCTAGCTCCGGATTTGCTACTGCATTTCAGGTAGGATTGCCTGTTCTCAGAAGCGCCCTCTACGAGGGTCTGGTGAAGGAAACAGCACTGGTAAAAGCCTTGCTGGCGCTGATAGAGCGGGCAGAAGACAGCAATGCGGTCTACAGAGGCGGCGCCGAAGGTCTCGCTTTTATGCAGAAGAAAGCAGGTGAGATTTTGCGAAAGGCAGATTGGAAGAGTGAAAAAAGTTTAGACATGGTGAGAGAGTTTGACCGCGCATGTGTCCAGCGAAATTTAAGTCCTGGCGGCAGTGCGGATTTGCTGGCGTTTTGCACCATGTTATATATGATTTTTGATGAGGTATCGCTATGATTAAAACAAATGCGTGCGCTGGAACCCTTGAATCCAGCGATATTTATGTAGAAATTGCACCCTTGCCTTCTGGCAGCGGCGTTGTGCTTTCAGTAACATCTGTGGTTTACGAGCAGTTTGGCGCTGAAATCGAGGCAGTCATCAGACAGACCCTGGAGGAACTGGGAGAAACCGACGTAAAGGTCACCGCCAGTGACAGAGGTGCGGTGGACTGCACGATTCGTGCAAGAGTTGAAACGGCAATATGCCGCGGGAAAGGAGAGCAGTAAATGAGAAGAAGTATGCTATTTTTTCCGGGAAACAGTGCAAATATGCTGCTCAATGCAGATTTTCTCGGCTCTGACAGCGTGATTTTGGACCTTGAGGACGCAGTTGCCCAGACCGAAAAGGATTCTGCAAGAATTTTGGTGAGAAACGCAATCCGTTCTCTTGATTTTACAAAAGAAGTCATCGTTAGAATCAATCCAATCGACAGTCCTTACTGGGAAAAGGATCTTGATGCCATCGTACCCGTCAAACCGGACATGATTATGCCGACCAAGGTCAGCAGCGCAGATGATGTAAAGACCATCTCTGACGCAATCGCCAAGGTGGAAAAGACCAGCGGTATGGAAGTTGGCACAATTAAGCTGATTCCGTTGATTGAAACAGCTTTGGGTGTGGAAAAATCTTTTGAAATTGCAACGGCAGATTCCAGAGTTGCGGCGATTTTCCTTGGAGGAGAAGACTTGACTGCAGATTTACAGTGCAAGCGTACCAAGGAAGGAACAGAAATTTTATATGCTCGCTCTCGTATGGTTATGGCGGCACGGGCTGCAGGAATCGACGTTTACGATACACCTTGGACTGATGTGGAAGATTACGAAGGTCTCATTGCCGACGCGAAATTTGCAAAGAGCCTTGGATTTTCTGGAAAGTCCTCTATTTCACCGCGCCACGTGCGCTTTATCAATGAGATTTTTAGTCCGACAGAGGAAGAAATCCGCTACGCCCGTGATGTCTTTGAGGCAATCGAAAAGGGAAAAGCCGAGGGTAAAGGCGTGGTATCTCTGCGGGGCAAGATGATTGATGCACCGATTGTAGCTAGGGCAAGACAGGTCCTTGCGGCGGCAGAGGCAATGAAGGGAGGTCCTGTAAAATGAAAACAAAATTAGTAAAAGATTTGAAAGAGGCGATTAAACTTTCGGGACTTTCTGACGGCATGACGATTTCCTTTCATCATCACCTGCGCAATGGCGACATGGTAGCAGTGATGGTGCTGGATGTCATCAGTGAGCTTGGCATCCGGGATTTGAATGTCAACATCAGCTCGATTTTTGATACCCATGCGCCTTTTATCGAATACATTAGAGACGGTGTAATTACCGGCATTGAAACAGACTATATGGGCGGCGTTGTGGGCAGGGCTGTCAGCGAAGGGATCTTGGATAAGCCGGTGATTTTCAGAACCCACGGAGGCAGACCTTCTGACATTATCAGCGGTGTGTCGCCTATCGACGTGGCATTTATCGCGGCGCCGACCGCAGACCCTATGGGCAACTGCACAGGTAAGTACGGAAAATCCGCCTGCGGTTCCTTGGGATATGCTTTTGCGGATGCGATGTATGCGAAAACTTCTGTGGTAATTACAGATAATCTGGTAGACTATCCTTTGACGGATTTTTCCATTGCGGAGGATTACATCGATTATGTGGTTTGTGTCGACAAGATTGGAGAGCCATCAGGCATCGTCTCTGGCACAACCAAAATCACAAAAGACCCGGTAGGGCTTGTGATTGCCGATTACGCGGCAAGAGCCATTGAAGCATCCGGTCTTCTGGTCGATGGATTTTCTTTCCAGACCGGTGCAGGCGGTGCCTCCCTTGCAGCTGCAAAATACCTGCAGGACATCATGCTTGCCCGCGGTATCAAAGGCAGCTACGGTCTTGGGGGAATCACTAGTTACATGGTAGATATGATGAAAAGCGGTTGCTTCAAAGCTCTGCTGGATGTGCAGTGCTTTGACCTTGGTGCGGTGGAGTCCATCAGAACCAATCCAAATCATAGGGAGGTGAGCGCATCTCACTATGCAAGTCCTTCTGCTGCTAGCAGCGCTGTTGACAGCTTGGATGTGGTAATTTTAGGCGCAACTGAAATCGACACTAATTTTAATGTCAACGTTCATACCGATTCCAATGGCTATATCATGGGCGGCAGCGGCGGCCACAGTGACACAGCTGCCGGCGCAAAGATGTCCATGATTGTTGCGCCTCTTTCCCGTGCCCGTCTGCCAATCGTAGTGGACGAGGTTCTCTGCAAATCCACACCGGGCTCCACAGTCGATGTGCTGGTAACCCAGCGTGGCATCGCAGTAAATCCGCTGCGTCCAGAGCTTTCTGAAAAATTTGCAGCGGCAGGACTTCCAGTAGTAGATATCAGAGAATTACGGGATGCAGCTGAAAAGCAAAACGGAAAAGCAAAGAAACCGACACTTGGAAACAAGGAAGTAGCGAAGGTTTTATATCGAGATGGAACGCTGCTGGATACTATTTACAACGTGCCGGTGAAATAGAAGTCGCAGAATTTGTTTGCGGAGACGGGCTTTCGCAAATGTGTTAGATATAATTCGATTTGTACAACTTCCGCAGTGCGGATTAGTCCGCAGTTGTGCAAACCCTCCTGATTTAGACAAATCTGCACAATCCGGTCGCATGCGATTCCCAAAAGTTGTGCATTAGAAGTGGTAATAGGGTTTGCTTGCACAACTTTTTCACCGTCACTTACTTGGCGGTTGTGCAAATCCTTCTATAAAAGAACTGTCTGCACAACTTTTACGGCAAAAGACTGTTTTGGGTTTTGCAAAGTTGTCTGTAAACAGTCTAATCTGCACAACTCTGCACAGCTTTCTCAGCGCAGATTAGTCCGCAGTTGTGCAAACCCTCCTGCTTTAGATGAATCTGCACAACCTGGTCGCATGCGATCCCCAAAGGTTGTGCAAATGCCCTACTCAAAAGTGGGATTGCATAACTTTCCTATTGCGAAAGCTGTCGACCGGCAATGAGCTGACAGTTTTCTGCAAAATTCACAAAAATGGAACGGAATGAGAACCATGTTTTATATTGAAACCGTCAACATAGAACAGGCGGAAAGCCTGCTTTCCCTTTGCGGACTTACACTGCCCCAAGCGGTGGACTATACTGCTGGGATATTTTTCCATGACAGGCTGGTCGCCTGCGGCAGTCTCAAGGGTGATATGATTCAGGGTATCGCTGTCCATCCTGAATTTCAAGGTGAAGATTTAACTGCTAAGGTGATAACCCATCTGGCGCAGAAAGCCGCAGAGCAGGGGCTCCGCAGCCTGTATCTTTTCACCAAACCAGAAAAAGTAATGCAGTTTACTGGTCTTGGATTTCGCCTTGCAGCAACGGCAAGACCCTATGCGGCGTTGCTGGAATGGGGCGAGGCAGGGATTGCGCAGTATGTAGAAAAATTGAAAACTTACAGACAAGAGGCATCCGCTGCCTTCGACGATGCATTTTTTGTCGGTGCGCTGGTGATGAACTGTAATCCGTTTACGAGGGGGCATCGTTATCTGGTGGAGAAAGCTGCCTCAGCCTGCAGCCATGTATTTCTTTTAGTAGTAGAAGAAGATGTTTCGCAGTTTTCCTTTGCGGATCGTTTTGCCATGGTAAAGGCAGGAACAGCAGATTTAAGGAATGTGACCGTAATACCCGGCGGCCGCTATGCGGTATCTAGCCTGACTTTTCCCAGTTATTTTACGAAGGAAGAAAATCTGGCTTTTGCACATGCTGCCATAGATGCAGAGCTGTTCGCAGAATATATCGCTCCGGCGCTGGGCGTATCGGTGCGTTTTCTGGGGACAGAGCCTTTTTCTCCGGTGACAGAAATCTACAATGAAACTCTGAAAAAAAGACTGCCTAAAGCAGGAATCAGCGTGGAAGAAATTCCTCGCCTGACCGCGGGTGGAGAGGCCATCAGTGCCAGCAGAGTCAGAGCACTTTTGAAGAGCGAAGGCGCAGAAAGCAAAGAACTTGCGCAGTTGCTGCCAGAAACGACCTTAAAATATCTGCAAAGAGAACTAAATACAGAAAATGACCGCAGCTAGCATAATTTGATAGCATGCGGTCATTTTTGTAATTATTTCTTCAATTGCTCCCGATAATCCTTTAGATTCTTTTCAAGTAATGCCGGTGTATCCAGTCCGTAAGGACAGCGTTCTTTACACTGATTGCAGTGAAGACACTCTGCAATCTGTTCCATATCCTCCTGATGAGCTTGATCCATGTAGATACCTGTCGGCGCGCGGCGAATCATCAGTGACATACGGGCGCAGTCGTTGATTTTAATGCCTGCAGGACAAGGCATGCAGTAGCCGCAGCCGCGGCAGAAATCACCTGCAAGTTCTGCTCGCTCCTGCGCAATAAAATCCTTCATGGCAGCATCCATCTGCGGCGGATTTTTCTCACAGTCCAGAAACTGTTGCAGTTCCTCCTGCCTTTGTACACCCCAGATTGGAAGTACATTTTCGTACTGCGCACAGAACGCATAAGAGGCGTCTGCGCGGGTAATCAGCCCGCCGCCCATAGCTTTCATAGCGATAAATCCCATATCCGCTTCTTTGCATTTTTCTACCAGCTGGACTTCTTCTTTGCTGGCAAGGTAACTGAACGGAAACTGCAGTGTTTCGTAAAGCCCGGATTCGATGGCTTCGTGAGCCACAGCCAGTCTGTGATTGGTAATGCCGATGTGGCGAACTTTCCCTTGGGCTTTAGCCTCCAACATTGCCTCGTAAAGCCCTGTGCCATCGCCAGGTTTTGGACAGAAAGCGGGATTGTGAAACTGATAGAGATCCAGATAATCGGTCTGCAGATTAGTGAGGGTGGTTTCAAGCTGCGACCAAAATTCTTCAGTGCTATTGCACATGGTTTTGCTGGCGATGTAGACTTTCTGACGAAGTCCCCGCTCGCTCAGCGCTTTTCCCAGTTTAGCTTCACTGTCAGTATAAAATCTGGCAGTATCAAAGAAAGTGATACCTGCCTCGTAAGCCTTCATAATCAAAGCATCGGCTTCTTCATAAGAAATTCTCTGAATCGGCAGTGCGCCGAATCCGTTTTTATTTGTAATAATTTCTGTTTTTCCAAGTCTGATTTGTGTCATAAAATATCACCTCAATCTTTTTCTAAAAGCATTCTATGGAAGTATTATACCATCAATTGGCGGGTTTGTTTATACTATCTTTTTGATGACCGGCGTCATTTCGACCGCCATTTCAGCGCGGCGTCTTAACCTAAAATCGACTTTTTTACAGAAAATCGAGATTTGGGTTAAAGATATACCCTGTGCCCGTCTTTTAAGAGAAGCGTAGCAGGGCGTCCGCACACTGCTCCCCCCCCGTGCGTTTCCTTTTCTTGCAAAGAAAAAAGAAGAATGGTAAAATAGAATCAAAAAAGGGGGAAGAGAACATGCACAAAATACTCATTGTAGAAGACGACGTGGTGATTGCAAAATCTATCGCCCATCATATAGAAACATGGAATTGCAGCGCCCACTGTGTGGAAAATTTTAAGGATGTGATGGGAGAATTCGAAAGCTTTGAACCGGATTTGGTTCTGCTTGATATCGGGCTGCCCTTTTTTAACGGCTATTATTGGTGCACCCAGATTAGGGCGGTTTCCAAGGTTCCAATCATCTTTATTTCCTCGGCTTCAGATAATATGAATATCGTCATGGCTATGAATATGGGTGGAGATGATTTTATTGCAAAACCTTTCGACCTTGCGGTGCTGACTGCAAAGGTGCAGGCGCTGCTTCGCAGAACCTATGATTTCGGTGTGCAAAGCCCTGTTTTGACTCACATGGGCGCGGTGCTGAATATGGGGGATGCAAGCTTAACCTATGAGGGAGAAAAGATCGACTTGACCAAAAACGAGTTTCGCATTTTGCAGATTCTGCTGGAGCGAAAAGGAAATGTCGTCAGCAGAGATGATATGATGGAGCGGCTTTGGGAGACCGACAGCTTTGTAGATGAGAACACACTTACCGTCAATGTGGCAAGACTTCGCAGAAAGCTGGAAGCCAGCGGACTGAATGATTTTATTAAGACGAAGAAAGGTATGGGATATCTGGTAGAATAATTATGATTGGAAAATATATTAGAAGCAAATGTAAGACGGCGCTGCTGTTTTTGGTGTATCTGGGGATATTTTGTCTGGTGGCATTTCTCTTTGGGATGCCGTATGACGCCCTCATCTATGCGATTGTGCTTTGCCTGTTTTTTGCCTTAGTGTTCATGATTTACAGCTATGCAAGATTTCGGCAGAGGCAGGAAGTTTTGCAGGATATCAGGGCGAGAATCCAGTTTGGACCGGAGCAGCTGCCAATGCCTGCCAATGCCATTGAAGAAGAATATCTGAAAATTATCAAATCCCTGTATGCAACGACTTCGGCGGCGGTGTCGGAAAGAGACAAGGCTATGAGCGATATGATTGAGTACTATACGCTGTGGGCGCACCAGATTAAAACGCCGATTGCTGCTATGGATTTACTGCTGCAGAGTGAAATGCCTGGAGTGTGCAGAGATCAGCTTGTTATGGAACTGTTTAAGGTGGAACAGTACGTGGAGATGGTGCTGCAGTATTTGCGGCTGGGTGCGGATAGCACGGACTTTCGCATTGAACGGCAAGATCTTGACAGGATTATCCGTGAAGTAGTAAAAAAATATTCTACAATCTTTATTAAGAAAAAGATATCTCTGGATTATCAGGGAGTCGATGCAAAGACGATTTCCGATGAAAAGTGGCTTTCCTTTGTGCTGGAGCAGGTGCTTTCCAATGCGCTGAAATATACACCGTCCGGAAAAATTTCTATTTATATGGACAAGGTGCTGCCTTGTACGCTTGTGATTGAGGATACGGGAATCGGTATCCAGGAGGAAGATCTGCCGCGGATATTTGATAAAGGATATACTGGCTATACTGGACGCAAGGATAAGAAGTCAACGGGTATAGGGCTTTATCTTTGCAGGATGATTATGAATAAGCTGGGACACACTATGACCATCGAATCGCAGGTGGGCAAGGGCACGAAGGTGAAGCTGGGGCTTGGGACTTACGAAAATGTAAGATTTGAATAAAGGATTGTAAGGGAATGTATAGGACTTATGTTCCCTTTTTTGCTATCATAGAGCCATGTTCATAGAAAGGGGTTCAAAAAATGACCATTTTAGAAGTTAAAAATTTGAAGAAAATCTATACGACCCGCTTTGGAGGAAATCAGGTGCAGGCACTTTCCAATGTGTCTTTTTCTGTTGAAGAGGGTGAATATGTGGCAATTATGGGGGAATCAGGTTCCGGTAAAACCACGTTGCTCAACATTTTAGCGGCGCTGGATAAGCCGACCAGCGGCGAGGTGCTCCTTGCCGGCAGAAATATCGTAACGATTTCTGAGCGGGAAATTTCCGCATTTCGCCGTGATAATCTTGGATTTGTGTTTCAGGATTTCAATCTGCTGGATACCTTTTCACTGCAGGACAATATTTTCCTGCCTCTGGTGCTGGCGAAGAAAAATTATAAAGAAATGGCAAAGAAGCTTGCTCCTATTGCGGAACATCTGGCAATTAAAGATATCCTGAAGAAATATCCTTATGAAGTATCTGGCGGACAGAAGCAGAGAGCGGCGGTTGCAAGAGCGTTGATTACAAGTCCGCAGCTGATTTTGGCAGATGAACCGACAGGGGCGCTGGACTCTGCTGCATCCGACAGTCTGCTCAAACTTTTTGGTGAGATCAATGAAGCGGGACAGACGATTCTGATGGTGACCCACAGTACCAAAGCGGCAAGTCACGCCAGCAGAGTGCTCTTTATTAAAGACGGTGAAGTGTTCCATCAGATTTACAGAGCAAATATGACCGAAGATGAGATGTTCGCAAAGATTTCGGACACACTGACGGTTTTGCAGTCAGGTGGTGGTAAACGTGGCTAAAAATTTTTCATGGAAGCTTGCGCTGACCAATATTAAAAATAATCGAAAGTTTTATCTGCCGTATTTTTTGGCTTCAGCAGGAATTACGGGGATGTTTTATATCATTTGTTTTCTTGCCATGAATGAGGGAATATCGACTATGTCTGCCAGTCTCAGCATGATTATGGGACTGGGCGTAGGAGTTATGGCAATATTTTCCTTTATCTTCCTGTTCTATACCAACAGCTTTCTTATGAAACGGAGAAAAAAGGAAATCGGTCTTTACAATATTCTCGGTATGGAAAAGCGACACATCGGCAGAATTCTGGTGATAGAAGGGATGCTGATTTCGATGTCATCCTTTATCTGCGGCATGTTCAGTGGAATTCTGTTCAGCAAGCTGGTACACTTGTTTCTAAACTGGGTCTTTGGCGCAGAACCACCTTTTGGAATTGAGATTTCTAAAGATGCCATCATCTACAGTGCGATTCTCTTTGGTGCGCTTTTTGTGCTGACGACACTGGCAAACCAGATGAGTATTCGCCTTGCAAAGCCGATTGAACTTCTTCACGGAGGAAATGTAGGGGAGAAAGAACCGAAGGCAAAAGGCGCATTGGCTCTGGTAGGATTTTTATGTCTGGGGGCAGGATATTACATTGCAATTACTACAGAAAATCCGCTGAAGGCGTTAATGCTTTTCTTTGTGGCGGTGGTGCTTGTTGTAATCGGCACCTATTGCCTTTTCACTGCGGGAAGTATCGTCATTTTAAAGGCACTGCGTAAGAATAAAAAGTTTTACTATAAGTCGGGTAATTTTACGGCAGTTTCCGGATTGATTTACAGAATGAAGCAAAATGCAGTGGGACTTGCAAACATCTGCATTTTATCTACTATGGTGCTTGTCATGGTATCTGGCACGGTCAGCCTGTTTTTCGGTATGAATGATACCGTTGACAAGATGGCTCCGGGAGATATTAATATTCAGGAGTGCACGGCAAAAATAAACGATGATATGGGAAAACTTGAAAATGCCGCAAAAAATCGTGCTGACAGCATGGGTGTAAAAATCGAAAATATTAGGGCGTATCAGTTCCTTCCCTTTGTTGCAATAAGAAGCGAAGAAAACTACATTTTTGAAAGGGGAACAGAGGAGAATATAAAAGACATGGTAAGCTTTGCAGCTATGACAGAGGATTCATATACTAGGTTGACAGGCAAAAAACTGGGACTTACCGGAAACGAAGTTGCTATGTATACAACTCTGTCTGATGTTTCTGAGGATTTCAAAGTGGGAAACATACAGTTTCATCTGAAAGAGAAAGTAGACGGTTTTCTGGAGCTGGCAGAGATAGAAAATGGTATGACCGATGTCAGCTATTTAATTCTGGCAGATGACGAAGCACTGCAGAATCTTCTTACAGTGGTAAATGGTGGATACGAAAACAGCTGTTACCTCTATACCCACCTGAACATTTATACTGACTGCGATGAACAGCTGAATGCCAACTATGCACAGGCGCTTAGAGAAGATGACAGTGAGCTTGGTTTGCACTACGAAATGCTTAGGGTTGCCACGCAAGAAGAAGAAACAGGTGATTATGTAGAGATGGTTGGCGGCTTTCTGTTTCTGGGCATCTTCCTGGGGATTGTATTCACATTTGCGGCAGCGCTCATCATCTACTATAAACAGATTTCCGAGGGCTACTATGATAAAGAGAAATTTGAGATTATGCAGAAGGTAGGCATGAGCAAGAAGGAAGTAAAAGCGACCATTCGTAAACAGGTGCTGATGGTGTTCTTCGTGCCTCTTGTCATGGCAGGCATTCATATTGCTGCGGCATTTAAGATGATTACTAAGCTGCTTTTAGTATTTGCTATGACCAATGTGGGGCTCTTTGCAGTCTGCACTCTGGTGACTTTCCTGATTTTTGCAGGGATTTACGCTCTGGTGTACATGGTGACGGCGAGAGAATATTACAAGATTGTGGGATAAAAAAAATTATGTTATAATACCTTTCAGACTGAATAGAAAGAAGGGTGGAAATGAGATACACGGACAATTATGTAATCACCAGTCATGATGTGGATATTAATAATCATCTGCGGCCGTCTCTGGTACAGCGGTATATGATTGAGACTGCAGACCATCAAATGCGCGACCGCAAACCGACTTATTACGAGCTGTTTGTGGACGGCAAGGCTTTTATCCTGACGCGAATTTCCATTGAAATTTACAAACAGACGGAAAAGTACGATGAGATTACGGTACAGACTTGGCGCTGCCCGGAAAAGGGTGCAACCTTTATCAGATGTTTTGTCATGGTCTGCAAAGGTGAAATCGTGGCAAAGGGCTATAGCGTCTGGGCAGTTGTCAATCATGAGACTGGAAAGCTTTGCAAAGCCTCTGAGGTGGATCTTAGCAATTATGAGATGGAAGAACCTCACGAGATGGGGCTGAAAGACAGGTTTCGCCTGCCGAAGGATTTGAAATTTGAAAAAGTCGGTACGAAGCAGGTGGCTTACAGCGATGTGGATATCAATCTGCACATGAACAACACTTACTATCCTGACATGCTTTGGGGACTTATTCCTGATATTCAGGAAAAAGAGGTTACATCGGTGAACCTTCGTTACCAGAAGGAAGCACCCCTTGGAGGTGAAATTACCATTTATATGGCAAAGCTGCCTGCACCGGTGCCAGAAGACAGCCGTGCGGAGGAAACCTACTGCTTCTATACAGAGGTAGAGGCGGGAACCAATGTGGAAGCTATGATTGGTGTTCGGAAAGTAAACCGATGCATTGCTGCCGGTGGGTGACTCTAAGGTGTACATAGAATCGCCATTTTCTTTAAAAATATGCATAATTTTCTCGGAGAATGTGCATATTTTCGGACTATACAAGAAATATATGCATTTTTGGGAATGAAATATCGCAGATTCAGTAGATGAATCAGCGTGAAACAGCTCAAAAGTGCATATTTTTTTGCTTTTTTCTAATTCTATGCACACCTGCGTGCATAGTTAGAGGATTTTTACGAAATATATGCACAGGCGAGAAAAAATACTTGATTTAATATACCCTACAGGGGTATACTATATGTATCACGAGAAAACAGGAGGCGCATTATGAGCGAAAAATCATGCTCTGCTTGCTCTGAGCGTGTCAAACACAGAGAAGAAGCAGAATTAAAGGATTTAATCAATAGATTAGCACGGATAGAGGGACAGATTCGCGGAATCAGAAAGATGGTAGAGGAAGACAGATACTGTATTGACATTGTCAATCAGGTAGCTTCCGTCAGCGCTGCAATCAATTCTTTTAATAAAGTTTTGCTTTCTGCACATATTAAATCGTGTGTAGTGGAAGATGTGAAGCAGGGCGGCAGCAAGATGGTCGACGAGCTTTGCGATACCCTGCATAAACTGATGAGGTAATAGTTATGAAAGAAAAATTTAGAGTGACGGGAATGACCTGCTCGGCATGCTCATCCAGAGTAGAAAAGACTGTGACGAAGCTTGCGGGCAGTCAGGAGGTCAGCGTTAATCTTTTGACAGGCACTATGCAGGTCGAATACGATGAAAACCAACTGGATACGGAAGGAATTATTACAGCAGTTGAAAAAGCCGGCTATGGCGCATTTGTTGACGATGGAGGGAAAAGTGCTGAGGGCGGTGCAGGAAACGGCGCAGCCCGCGGGGGCAGTAATGGCAGTGCATCTAAGGCTGCGCTTGATGAAACCAAACAGATGAAGCAAAGATTAATTTGGTCGGTGGCGCTTCTGATACCCATGATGTGTTTTTCCATGGGGCCAATGCTGACAGGTCATCATATGGATATGGAGCATCCTTTGACCAATATACTGGCACAGGTGCTGTTTCTCATACCGATCGTGTTTTTGAACCGGAAATACTTTCTCAAGGGATTTCCAAGTCTTTTCAGAGGAAGCCCCAACATGGACAGTCTCATTGCTATGGGGGCTTCGGCAGCGATTCTTTACGGAACCTTTGCAATCTTTCGTATTGTTCACGGCTTTGAGACGGCAGATATGGCGCTGGTACATCACTATGCAGGGGATATTTATTTTGAATCTGCAGCCATGATTCTGACCTTGATTACAGTAGGGAAATATATGGAAACCCGTTCCAAAGGAAAGACCAGTCAAGCTATCGAAAAGCTGATGAATCTGGCACCGAAAACAGCTACAGTAGAGAGGGACGGAAAAGAAATCAGTATTGAAACCAGTGCACTGATGCAAGGAGATATTCTGGTCGTAAGACCGGGCGAAAGCATCGCTGCAGACGGTGAAATTATCAGTGGAACAACCAGTGTTGATGAGTCTGCTATTACAGGAGAGAGCATTCCGGTAGAAAAGCAGCCTGGTGACAGAGCAGTTTCTGCGACAATCAACAAAACCGGTTTTATCAAAGTGCGCTGTGACAAAGTGGGGGAAGATACCACCATCAGCCAGATTATTCGTTTAGTTGAAGAGGCCAGTGCCAGCAAAGCGCCTATCGCCAGAATGGCGGATAAAATCGCAGGAGTTTTTGTACCGACAGTTATTGCTATCGCTGTCATTGCTGCAGTTATATGGATGATTGCAGGGTATGGCTTTGAGTTTGCGCTGTCTATCGGCATTTCTATTCTGGTGATTTCCTGCCCGTGCGCACTGGGTCTTGCAACGCCGGTAGCAATCATGGTTGGAACCGGAAAAGGCGCCGAAAACGGCATTCTCATCAAATCCGGTCAGGCGCTGGAAACGGCGCACAGTATTGACACTGTTGTTATGGATAAAACAGGCACCATTACAGAGGGAAAACCAAAGGTAACGGATATTGCTGCCTTTGGTATGAGCGAGGAAGAACTTACAAAAATTGCAGCGACTTTAGAGGCAGGAAGCGAACATCCACTGGCGGAAGCTGTGATGGAGTATGCAAAAGAAAGACAGGTGCAGCAGGAAGCAGCCGAAGGCTTTGAGGCGGTATTTGGAAGAGGCGTAAAGGCTGTCATCGACGGAAAGAAATACTTTGCGGGAAATGCTGCACTGATGAAAGAGTCTGGAATTTCAACAGAGGGTATTGAAGATAAACTGGGCGTTCTTTCCGACCAGGGAAAAACGCCGCTGATTTTTGCTGAAGAAAAGAGTATAATCGGCATCATTGCTGTCGCCGATGTGGAAAAGGAAAGCAGTAAAGCGGCGATAGATGCTTTTGCAGAGATGAAGATTGATGTGGTCATGCTGACGGGAGATAATAAACGGACGGCGGAAGCCTTACGAAAAAGGCTGCAGATTCCAAAGGTTATTGCAGAGGTTTTGCCTAGCGACAAAGAAAAGCATATTGCAGGACTGCAGGCTGAAGGTCATAAGGTTGCCATGATTGGTGACGGTATCAACGATGCACCAGCGCTTGCCAAAGCAGATATCGGTATCGCTATCGGTGCGGGAACCGACGTTGCTATTGAAAGTGCGGACGCTGTGCTGATGAGAAATGATCTTTTGGATGCAGTGACTGCCGTAAAGCTTTCCAAAGCGGTCATTCGAAACATCAAAGAAAATCTGTTCTGGGCATTTTTCTATAACGTTATCGGTATTCCTGTTGCGGCAGGAATTTGGTATCCGATGTTCGGTCTGAAACTGTCGCCGATGATTGGGGCGGCTGCCATGAGCCTGTCCAGTGTATGTGTAGTGCTCAATGCACTGCGTCTTAGAAATTTTAAAGTAAAACGATTATCCGCACTGGCTGCTTCTTGCACAGGTGCTGAGGAAATAAGGAGGAAAGAAAAAATGAAATATGAACTGATGATTAAAGGCATGATGTGTCAGCATTGCCAGAAACACATGGCTGATGCTCTTAACGCAATGGAAGGTGTTACGGCTGAGGTTAATCTGGAATCCGGTATTGCCAGCGTAGAAAGCGAAAAGGAAATTTCCATGGATGCTTTTGAAGCAGTGGTAAAGGATGCGGGCTACGAGCTGGTAAGATAGCATCGCGCCGCTTGCGGAAAAATGAAAGAAAGCAGCCTTTTGGTGACGGGAAGAACCGCCTGTCAGAACGGCTGCTTTTTTCTTGTGCGCCCTGCGGGCTGCTTTGAAGCAGAAGGAACTCAAAATCTTGGGAAAATAGTATCGAAGTTGGCGCAGAACCCCTTTACTGATTCCCTGCCTCTGTGCTAAAATATATTATATTGTGTATGAGGCTGTGAACAAGGTTAATAAGCCAGGAACGAAACGAGGGGGAATAAAATTTGGACTGGAATAAGAAAAACATAAAAACGACCATACTCATTGCATTTGCGTGCATTTTGTTTTATTTGGGTGTGAAAAATATTGGACTTGTAATGGAATCTTTGGGCAGTGTTCTTGACGTTACATTTCCGTTTATATTGGGTGCTTGTATTGCATTTGTGCTTAACGTGCCTATGACAAAGATTGAGAACAGACTTTTTCGTGGTGAAAGCAGAAAGAAAAAGGGCAGCAGAGCAGTTTCTTTTCTGGTGACGCTGACGCTGGTTCTTGGCATTATTGTAGTTGCCATGTATATCATCATTCCGCAGCTTTCGGAAACCATGATGAGTATTGCAGAGCAGCTGCCAGTAGCGTTTAATACAGTACAGGAATGGATTAGTGCAAATATGGGCTACTTTCGTGTGGTACAGAATATTTCAGAGCAGCTAGCGGTTGACTGGGGTGAAATTGTGCAAAAGGTTTCTGTACTGATTCAAGATGCCGCAACAACTATGATAAACAGCGGAATCAGCACCGTGAGCAATATCATCGGGGCGCTTGTCAGCTTTTTCATTGGCTTTGTCTTTGCGGTATATATTCTTATGGCAAAAGAAAAACTGGCAGGACAGGGCAGGCAGATTCTCTATGCGTTTTTGAAAGAGCAGACTGCAGACAAGGTTCTTTATGTACTGGGCCTGTCCAGTAAGACTTTTTCAAAATTCATTTCCGGACAGTGCCTGGAAGCCTGCATTTTGGGTCTGATGTTTTTTGTGACGATGACAATTTTCGGGCTGCCGTATGCTATGCTGATTTCTGTACTGATTGCATTTACAGCACTCATTCCTATGGTGGGAGCGTTTATCGGCTGTGCAATCGGTGTGCTTCTGATTCTCATGGTAAGCCCGCTGAAAGCTCTGATTTTTTTAGCTATGTTTTTGGTGCTGCAGCAAATAGAAGGAAATTTGATTTATCCGCACGTAGTAGGCGGTTCCATTGGCCTTCCGTCGATTTGGGTTCTGGTTGCTATTACTGTAGGTGGAAACCTGATGGGTGTTGCCGGCATGATTATCTTCATTCCGATTTGCTCTGTGCTGTATGCCCTGTTTAGACTTTACGTGAAGAACAGGCTGGCTGAAAACAATGTATCGCCAGAAAAATGGCAGGAAAAAGCTGAATTTGCTGAAGAGGTCCTTCTGATAAAAAAGGACAGGCAGGTCTAAATCGGCTGTACTAAAACCAGTCTTCTTTTCCAGGCGTGAAAGACGCAAAAGGAAGAGACGACAATGAGAATCAAAAGACTCAAAAGGAAGGACGCCGGACTTACTGATTTTGACCAGTCACTGATGTAGAAATATCTAAAAACTCCCCAGCAAAGGGCGGCGCTTGCCGCTGAGACGGGATACATGCGAAGAAAATTCTCTTGTCCGTAGAATGCAGAAAAAAGCAAAGGCATGAGCACGAAAAAGCCGGAAATAGAAAAAGATAGAAGAAAATTTCCGATGACAAAGAGCAAAGCGCTGCTTTGAGCGGTTCCGGCGAAAAGGATGGAAAGCTCTGCCGACAGGGAGAGAAAAACTGCGGCGCTGAAAGGTCCTTTGCGGTCACACCGATTTCCAAGAACAAGAGGACCTAACAGAAGACCAAAGCTTGCACACTGTTTTCCCAAGGCAAGGATTTTTTCATCTAGTGACAGAAACAACCCATAGTGATAGAACGCATCTCCAAAAGCGCAGAAAATTGCCATAGAAATGAGAAATATAGTCATCATAAAGGAAAAAGGATTTTTTACAAAGGCAGATTGCTCTCTTGCAGGGACTGCCCTTTTTCTTTCCATGAAAAAAAGAAATACAGCGCTGCTGATAGGAATGATAAGCGTCAAAAGACTGCCATTTCCCAGAAAGAGTAGCAGTATAAACAGGCTTGTAACGAGACCTTTCCGGAAGGTGCGCAGCCTGCCCAGAAGAAACGGAACAGAAAAAAGAGCAATCAGAAGTGGGTAATCAGTCATAAATCCTCCTATACAATAGAATTTTCAATAGCGTATTAGTTGTTTCTATTGTCTGAAAGTTGGAGGAAAATATACCAGGTCTTTTTTGTTATTTTGTGATATACTGTGTAGAGAGTACGAGGTGGATTTATGAATTATACCTATATGGTGCGGTGCAGCGACGGCAGCCTGTATACGGGTTACACTACAAATCTTAAACGCAGAGAAAAAGCTCATAACAGCGGAAAGGGCGCTAAGTACACAAGAGGAAGGCGCCCAGTGACCCTGGTATACTTTGAAGAATTTGAAACCAAGGAAGAGGCTATGCGCAGAGAGGCTGCTATCAAGAAGCTTTCTAAAGAGAAGAAAGAACTACTGGTGGCACAATTCGACAAACTGTGATAAAATAGACAAAAAATCGGATAAAATCCGGTAAACAGAGAATATGAGGCAATATGATGAAAAAAATACTGGCAAAAGCACTGGTCCTTTGTATGACCCTGATGATGATTGTTCCGTCGACAGCTTTGGCGGACACAGTGGAAATGATGCGATTTCCATCGTATTTTCCCACGACATGCATTCCCATCTTGAAAAATTTGCGAAGATCAAGACTGTTATCGATGGGAAAAAGAAAGAAAATGCCCAGACTTTCGTTTTTGATGCGGGAGATTTTTCCATGGGCACACCTTTTCAGACCATTTTCAAACAAGAGGCAAGTGAACTTCGGATGATGGGAGCTGTGGGATATGATGCGACTACCTTTGGTAACCATGAGTTTGACTATCGTTCAAAAGGTCTTGCAAAAATGCTCCGCACGGCAAAGACTTCCAAAGATAAAGTGCCGGCGCTGGTGATTTCTAACATAGACTGGGAGAAAACCCTTGGGGAAGAAGCTTTGCGCGCTGATGGAGAAAATCTTCAAAATGCCATGAATGAATATGGGGTCAATCAGACGTATCAGGTCTTTGTTCGCGGCGGTGTCAAAGTAGCTGTTTTCGGTATTTTCGGAAAGGAATCGGCAAGCTATGCGCCGGAAAGCGGTACTTATTTTAAGGATCCTGTGGAAACCGCGCGGGCTGTCGTAGAGCAGATAGAGAGCAAGGAGGAGGCTGATCTGATTGTATGCATTTCCCACAGCGGTACCTCAGCAAATCCGGAAGCTTCCGAGGATGAAATCCTGGCAGAATCAGTAGATGGCATTGATTTGATTATCAGTGGACACAGTCACACTGAGTTTTCGCAGCCAATTATAAAGGGTGATACAGTAATCGCTTCCTGCGGACAGTACAACGAAAAATTGGGTGCCGTGACCTTTGTGAAAAAGGGAGACGACTACCAACTTGATGACTATGAACTGATACCTCTTGATAACAAAATTAAGGAGAATAAGAAAACTGCAGATGCAGTAAACAAATTCAAGAAACTGGCAGACAGGAAATATTTCAACCTCTACGGTTATAGCTGGGATCAAACTTTAGTCAGCAATCCAGTAGATTTTACGGAGATTGACGTTTTTGGACAGGAGCAGGGAGAGGATGCTTTGGGCAATCTCATTGCCGATTCTTATGTGTATGGTGTGCGCAGGACGGAGGGTAACAATTATGTACCAGTAGATGTTGCGGTGGCACCGGCTGGTGTTATCAGAGGCTCTTTTTCGAGAGGAAGAGTTACTGTAGCTGACGCATTCAACGCGCTGTCTTTAGGCACGGGAAAAGATGGTGTTGCAGGCTATCCGCTGGTCAGCGTGTATTTGACAGGGGATGAACTGAAACTGGCGGCTGAAATCGATATATCCGTTTCTGAAATCATGAGCCCTGCAAGACTTTATTTCAGCGGTTTGACCTACACGTATAATCCGAATAGACTGATTTTGAACAGAACCTTTGATATTAAAGTGCTGGACGAAGAAGGAAATATCACTGAGCCCGAGTCCGACAAGTTGTACCGGGTGGTTGCAGACCTTTATTCTGCGCAAATGCTGGGCACGGTTAACTCTATGTCTTACGGTCTTTTGTCGGTTGTGCCAAAAGATAAAAATGGAGTGGAAATCACTGATTTTGAAGATCACATTATTTACGATAAAAATGGAAGTGAGCTGAAAGAGTGGTATGCGTTGGCATCCTATCTGGACTCTATGGATCCCCAGGACATTACTGAAAAGTATGGGGCGCCTGAGGGGAGAAAAGTGCTTGAGGACAGTAAGACTCTGGAGGATATTTTCAAGAAGCCTAATAAATTTTTCAGAATGATGATTGCAGCAGCAATACTGGTTATAGCTATTATAGCACTGATTCTTGTGCTGATTGTCAAACTGATTAAGCGACTTCGATATGGGAAAAACCCAATTCGAAAGAAAGATATGATGTTCAGTCGAAGATAAAAAGGAGCGTGCTGACGATAATTCGTCGGCACGCTCTTTTTTATAGAAAGAAAGCCCAGCGTTTCATATGGGAATTATTTTTGGGGGACAGTATTTGCGGAAAAGCGCAGGCGAAAGCACTGGCGTTTTAACGGTTATTTTCGTCTCTTACGCTGCTTATCTCCTGAAGCTGAAATCGATATTTCTGCTTCACATCAGGATATTTTTCATGATCGACTTCTTCCAGAAACATGTCCAAAGGTCGAATCCAGAGCCCGCAGTCTTCGTATAGTTTTCGATAAACCGCATAGGTCTCCCCAGTCTCTGAGTGGTTGGCCGTGCCAACCAGTAAATAGTAGTCGCCTTTGAAGTGGCGATATATACCGTTGATTTTTATAGTATTCATCTTCATTTCTCCTCGTTGTGTGTGATAAATTCACTGCAGAATGCTGCGGGATAAAATATTCCTGTCACAGTTTTCCAGTACTTCTTGATTGGAAGCAAGCACGTAAAAGAAAATTGACGTGTCCCATTCTGCAAAGTACCTGCCGTACAATCTGCCTATCATATCCACCGGCGCAAAGTCTGCTTCTGGCGGGATATCCGGCAAAGGGTATCCCGGCGGACCATACTGCAGATAGGATCTGCGGAAATCTTCTTTTTGGTGCTGCATCCCGTTGACCGTCAGCCTTGCATCTGTCTGCGTCCAGCCATCAATTCCAAGATAAGCTACCTTCGTCCGGATTTTTTCTATTTTCCAGTCAAAGACCAGCGTATCTGTTTTGATGCCAAAATCCTGCAAAACCAGTTTCTGAAAGTCAAACCGGGGCACTTGTGCAGCAGCTTCAGGGTCCAGGCTTCCGTCAGGCAGGAAGCCGTAAGGCACGGTTTCGTCTTCTCCGCGGCAAACCAGATAAGCGCCGTAAAACCCGTTGTAATACGGCGAAGCTGAATCATAGACCATGCTGCAGCCTTTCCAAAGATTAAAAGCCGGAAAGTTGTACAGGATGGTCAGCTTCAGGTTCGACTCTCCCGTAAATCGCTGGAATCCTGCATCGGCATTGAAAGTCATCACAAAGGGATACCAATTCTTCTCTTTCGCGGCACTGCCGCCGGGAATATGAAGCTTGATTCCCTTTTCTTCCATGATGCTGTCACGCGCATGGATTTCGCTGTAGATTTTCATAACCGCCAGACTTACCGGATAATTTGACAGAGGCGACCGAATAAACACAGCCAATGCTACGAGGCTTACAACTATTGTCAGCAGTTTCTTCTTCATGCCGGCTACCTCCGTTTTGCAAGCTTTTCTTTATGATATCTATTATATCCCGATTTCTCTGTATCATAAAGGGAATTTTGCCCGAACATGTATGGTAGAGTCTTCTTTTTTACATGGAAAGTCTATGATTTTGAAAACCGTTTGCTGAAAAACTGAAAACTGGAAAGAATATACATAGATTTTCAATATCCAAAATACCGACATAAAAGTGCCGGTACAAAGGTGCTGTAGTGCTAGGTTCAAAATGTCGGCACAAAACCGCCAGCGCGAAGGCGCTGGCGAATTGTTTTCATATTAGCAAATTAGAAATTACAGCCGTTACGACCGTTGAACTGACAGGCGATAGAAGTGGTGCGGTTTTCTCTGGAAGCAGTAGTGCAGCCACAACCACAACTGCAGCTGTCGGCTTCCTGCTCTGTACGCCTACCGTCATCACAACATCTGTGTCTCAGAGAAAATGCGTTGCTGTCATCGTCAGCAAGACCGCATTCGCCTATATTCTGTCTGCATTTTTCGATATCATCACAAGGTACAGGAAGCGCCTCTGCATCCAGTCTGAATAAAGTCTGTCTTGTAACCTGTACGCTTGCGATAGGTTCTGTTACTAGGCAGCCGGTGACAGACAGGTTGCAGTTTCCGTTTGTCTGGCAGGCAGTAATCATAGGATTCAAAAGGGTGCCGTTTGCGGAGAAGGAGAAATTGATAATCGGGGCAATTCCGCCAGTTGTGCAAGGCAGGCACAGCTGGGACGTAGCGAAAGTTGACTGTCCTGGGATATTGAAGCAAATGTTGTTTCTTGTGGTAAAAACTAATTTAAACTTTTTGCAGCATCCACCGCTGAAAACGCTGCCTCGCAGAATGATGGAAAGCTTTGCGTGGAAACCGCCTACGCCGGAAATCAGCAGATATCCTTTGGTTGAATTTCCGCTTTCCATGCAGGAGCAGTCGCCGATTCGGCTCATTAAATCATTGGTTGCTGCCATGTATCTTTCGTTGAACACTTCCAGCATATCTACAGGAATGCCGTCTACTGTGACGTTGCAAGGTTCAATAGAAGATGGGCACGATAGGTCGAAATCACTGATGATAACTTCGGTGCTGTCAACAACAAAATTCAAATCGGAGCAATCAAGATCGGAAGCGCATCCACAGGAACATCCACAAGAACATCCGCAGTTATGGCAGCAGGAGCAGTCGCCGCAGGAACAGTCGCTGCAGCCGCAAGTTTCTTCCTGTGGATCAAAGACAGACAGCTGCTGCTCGAAGGTTTCAGGTGTTGTGCAAACCTGAGTCATCAAAGGACAGGATTTTATCTCAAGATCGGTGAAAACCTTGTTCAGGTATACCAGAGATTCATTGTTCATATTTCATTACCTCACTTTATATTTTAAACGACTTCGGAGAAGATTCGCCGAAGGCATAGCTGTCGCTATGTAAGTTTAATATATCCTATGCGAAAGGCAACATTTAGGTGCAAAGAAAATGGGTAGTACAAGATGTAGTTAAGCTGTTTTTTTTCGTGAATTGAAAGGTGAAAAAATCAAAAAAATGGGGGAGAAATTCAAAAAAGTGGGGAACAAATCTTGAAAAGTGGAGGGAAGTGGTGTAAAATGGGGTGTGTAAAATCGTAGTAGTATATCGTATTTGTATAAAACTGGAGGAAAATCCATGTTCATGGGGACTTTTAACAACTCAATAGACGCCAAGAACAGAATGATTGTTCCTTCCAAACACAGGGATCAGCTGGGCGGCAGGTGCGTACTGACTAAGGGTATGGACAAGTGCCTTTACATCTACTCTATGAATGAATGGGACAAGCAGATGGATAAGATTGAGGCGCTGCCTGAATCGGATCCAAAGGTTAGAGCATTTATTCGTCACTTCTGTGCAAATGCGGTTGACTGCGAATTTGATAAACAGGGGAGAATCGTTATACCGGCGGAACTAAAAGAATACGCAGGCATCGATAAGGAACTGGTGACAATGGGCGCTATGCGAAAGATTGAGGTCTGGAGTAAAGAAGTCTGGGACGCACCGGATAACGAAAACAAAATGGATTCTGAAGAATTTGCAGAGTCCTTGGCGCAGTATAGATTTTAGGGGATAAGATGGAGTTTAAACACACTTCAGTTCTGTTGGAAGAATGTATTGAAAATCTGAATATCAAACCTGATGGCGTTTACGTGGATGGCACTCTTGGCGGCGGCGGACATGCCTCCGAAATTTGCCGCAGGCTGTCAAAGGACGGACTCTTAATCGGGATTGACCGTGACAGAGACGCGCTGGCAGCTTCCCAGCTCAGACTTTCCGGCTATCCGTGTAAAAAACTCTTTGTGCAAACCAACTATTCAGACATCAGACAGGTATTGCAGGAATTTGGGATTGCTAACATTGATGGCGCATTGTTAGATTTAGGGGTATCATCCTTCCAACTGGACAATTCCCAAAGAGGTTTTTCTTACATGCATGATGCACCGCTGGATATGCGGATGAGTCAGGACGATAATTTTACTGCCTACGATGTAGTGAACAGCTATGATCAGAAAGAACTGAGACGTATCATTTCCGGATACGGCGAAGAAAAGTGGGCCTCTCGCATTGCGAGTTTTATCGTAAATGGAAGAAAGGACGGGCCTATCGAAACAACCGGTCGGTTGGTGGAGTTGATTAAAAGCGCCATTCCAGCAAAAGCAAGAAGAGAAGGTCCTCATCCTGCAAAGAGAACTTTTCAGGCAATTCGCATTGAGGTAAATGATGAACTGGGACAGCTAAAGGACGCAATTTCAGAGTTTTGTGATGTTTTGGCGCCGGGCGGCAGGCTTTGTGTGATTTCCTTCCATTCGCTGGAGGATCGCATTGTCAAAGAAACTATTGCGCAAAGGGCCAATCCGTGCACTTGTCCTGCAGAATTTCCAGTATGCGTTTGCGGAAAAAAAGCAGATATTGACAAAATTACTAAGAAACCAATTCTTCCCAGCAAGGAAGAACTAGAGATAAATCCGAGATCCAGAAGTGCAAAGCTTAGGGTCTGCGAAAAAATTTGATGGGGAATACTGATGAGAAATCAAGACAAAAGAAGAATATTAACAGGAGCATTGATGATTGGACTGATTTGTATTGTGATGGTCGTAGTGACCGCATACTCTGCTGAACTGAAGGTAGAGAACAACAGCCTGGTTTCATCTAATGAGGCAATCCAGGGAGAAATTGATACTCTCAACATCAAAATAAAAAGTGCCAATAATGTAGAACATATAGAAAAAGTTGCCAAAGGGAAGCTCGGTATGGTATATCCGACAGATGGGGAGTGTGTTTATGTGACGGAGGATGACAGACCATCAGAAAATTTTGCTATGGCGATCAAAGAACAGGCATACAACTAACGGAGAAACCGTATACTATTTTTGGGAATAATTTCATAGAATGCAGCCGGACAATTGAATAATCTAGAACGTCTGGCTCTTTTTGCTATCTATGGAGAAAATATCAGACAGGAGTTATAAAGGAATATGGCGAGAGTTAGCGGAAAAAATAAAAAGAGAGTGATTATCACCTTTGGCATCATCAGTATATTGATCTTGCTGCTGTCTTTTCGTCTGGCATGGATTCAGGTAGTAAAGGCGGAAGAATACAGTGGTATGGCAATTGATCAGCAGACCAGCGATATTCCAATTGAAGCCAAACGCGGCTCTATTCTTGACCGCAACGGAGAAAAGCTGGCTACCAGCGCTGCATGCTATACTGTCTGGGCAAGACCTTCCGATGTGAAAAAAGCCTACACTACTGACAAAGAAATCAAAGAGATAAGCGGTAAGCTTGCCATGGTTTTAGATATGGAAGCTGCTGAAGTCGAAGAGAAAATCACGAAACAACAGGCGCTGATTAAAATTGCCAAGTATTTGGATAAAGAAACAGCGGATAAAATCAGAGAACTGGAAATTTACGGAATTGAACTTGCTGAAAACGCAAAACGCTATTACCCTCTGGGGGATTTTGCTTCTCAGCTTCTGGGCAGTGTCAACGATGATAACGAAGGCCGCAGCGGCGTAGAATTTCAGTATGATGAATATCTCAGTGGCGTAGCTGGCAGATGGATTAAGAATACTGATCTTAACGGAAATTCTCTGGCTTATGGAGAAGAAAAATACTATCAGGCAGAAGACGGGCTTAACGTGGTTCTTACCATAGACGAGGTGCTGCAGCACTATGCAGAAAATGCTGTGGCAAACGGTATGAAGGAAACCAACGCCAGCAGAATTATGTGTCTTGTCATGGATCCTGCAACTGGCGACGTTCTCGCCATGGCGACCAATCCAGGCTTTGATCCTAATGAACCTTTGACGCCTGTTAAGAAAAGCGAACAGAAAAAATTTGACAAGATGACAACGGAAGAACAAGGCACTTACCTGAACCAGATGTGGAGAAATCCTATCATCAGTGACACTTATGAGCCGGGTTCAACCTTTAAACTGCTTACCACATCATCTGCACTGGAAGAAGGTGTAACATCGCTTACCACTAAGTATCAATGTAACGTAGGTTACGAAGTGCCCGGCACGCATGTTACGCTCCACTGCTGGAGCAGTGTACCTCATGGAACTGAAACTTTGAAAGAGGCTGTAGGAAATTCCTGCAACCCAGTACAGATCCAGATGGCGATGAAGCTGGGCAAAGAGAAGTACTATGATTATTTGGAAATGTTTGGAATTACCAGCGTTTCTTTGACTCATATTGATTTGCCAGGAGAGGCGACAGCGCAGGTACAGCCGGAAGATTTGATCGGACCAGTTGAACTTGCAACCATCTCCTATGGGCAGGGAGTTGCGGTAACACCGATACAGCTGGTTTCGGCGGTCTGTGCTATCGGAAACGATGGTGTGCTCATGCAGCCCAGAGTGGTAAAAGAATTGACCGATTCCAACGGGGATACGGTGAAGACCTTCGAAACGAAAGAGGTCCGCAAAGTTATTTCCTCCAAAACAGCAGATGAAATGAAGGAAATTATGGAGTATGTCGTATCCGAGGGTGGCGGCGGTAAGGCAAAAGTTGCAGGTTATCGTATCGGCGGCAAGACAGGTACAGCAGATAAGCCATCGGCTACAGGAGGCTATTCAGAAGATACTTATTCTTCCTTTATTGGTATGGCGCCGATGGATGACCCTCAGTTTGTCATTCTGGTTGTTGTAGACAGCCCGAAAGGCATTCAGTTCGGAAGTACCACAGCAGCACCGATTGCCAAGGAATTCATGGAAAATGCACTTCCTTATTTAGGCGTCAATCCGAAGTACACCGAGGAAGAAGAAAAAGCGCTTAAGTCCGAATACGTCTATGTACCGAATGTAAAAGGCAAGAGCTACAGTGCAGCTATCGGCGTTTTAGGAAAATATGATTTGGAATACCAGGCAATACCGAAGGAATCTGAGAACGAAGACTTTACAGTCGTAGAGCAGTATCCGAAGGCAGGTAAGAAGATAAAGAAAGGCGGAAAGGTATACTTATATAGAGAATAGACTGAAAGCAAAGAATCGGGGAGATTTGAACTGAAACTTTTTGAGCTGCTGCAAAATGCAGATTATGAGTGTATGCAAGGTTCTTTGGAACTTGCGGTTACAGGAATTTTCTACCATTGTGATAAAGTCATAGAGGGCTGCGTCTTTGTCTGCATTGAAGGTGCGGAAGATGATGGCCACGACTATGCAGAGGAAGCAGTTAAGCGAGGGGCGAGGGCAGTGGTCTGCCAGAAAGCTCTTAGCTTGTCAGATGATATTACGGTTGTCAGAACTACAGACAGCAGACAGCTGATGGCGGAAATGGCAGGCGCGTTTTATGGCTATCCTGCCCGAAAGCTCTGTCTTATCGGGGTAACCGGTACTAAGGGAAAAACGACGACGACTTTTATGATACAGGCAATACTGAAAAGAGCAGGACAAAAATGCGGGCTGATTGGAACGGTGCATACGGATACAGGAGAAGAAATCATTGAAAGCACCCATACGACGCCGGAATCGGTGGAGCTGCAGGCGTACCTTAGAAAGATGGCAGACTGTGGCTGTACCGCTTGTGTGATGGAGGTGTCGTCTCAGGCGCTGAAGCTTAAGAGAGTACACGGACTATATTTTGACTATGCCGTGTTTACTAATCTGTCAGAAGATCATATCGGGCGCGGTGAACATCGGGATTTTGCTGAATATGCGGGTTGCAAGGCGCAGTTGTTTCAGACCTGTAAGGAAGCGGTGATAAATGCAGATAACCCATATGCACAGCGAATGGTAGAGGACAGTGCTTGCAAGATTGTTACTTATGGAATGGAGAAGCACTGCGGTTTTAAGGCAAAGAACTTGGATTATGTCAAAATTCCCGGAAAATTAGGAGTGGAATTTGAGATTACAGGCGATTATAATATAGACTTGGTTGTGGGATTACCCGGGAAATTTTCTTGTTACAATGCTATGGCAGCAGCGGCGGTTTGCAGCAGGATGAAGATAGGCAAGGAAAGCATTCGTACGGCACTGCGTGAAATCTTGGTGCCGGGCAGACAGGAAATGTTTGCGGCAGGTCCCGGTAAAGTCATCATGGTGGACTATGCACATAACGGCGTAGCCCTTGAAAATTTACTGAAGTCTTTGCGGGATTATCACCCGAAGCGTCTGACTGTGGTTTTTGGCTGCGGTGGGCAGAGAGACAAAAACAGACGAACAGACATGGCGAAAGCGGCAGCTGCCCTTGCAGATTTCTCAGTGGTCACTTCCGACAACCCGAGAAAAGAAGAGCCGGAGGTAATTATCAGCGATATTACCAGAGTTCTTGCAGAACAGAGAAGCTGTTTTACGGTGATTGCAGACAGAAGAGCGGCGATTCGTTATGCGGCGGAGCATTTGCAGGATGGTGAAATAGCCATCATTGCAGGTAAAGGACACGAAAACTATCAGATTATTGGAGAAGATAAAATACATTTTGACGATCGTGAGGAAGTTCTGGCGTCAATAGAAAAGGTGAAACATGAACACGATAACTTTAGGAGAGATTGAAAAGGCGACGGACGGAAAGATTATTTCTGGACAGAGCAAAGAAGAGATTTTTGCAGTTTGCACAGACTCCCGCACGGCAAAAGCAGGAGACTTATTCGTCCCCATTGTGGGAGAGGTACATGATGCTCATAAATTTATACCACAGGTAAAAGAAAAGGGTTGCACGGCGGTGCTTACTGCAAGAGAAGATGCAGTGCCCGAGGGAATCAGCGCAGTTCTGGTTTCCGATACCACAAAAGCATTGCAGCGGCTAGCTGCCTGGTATCTTGAGAGGTTGCAGCTGAAAACGGTTGCTGTTACTGGCAGTGTGGGCAAAACCAGTACCAGAGATATGGTGCATGCTATCTTAAAACAAAAGTATTGTACCGGTGCCACAGTAGGAAATTTCAATAATGATATCGGCGTTCCACTGACGATTTTTTCCTTTGATGATACAATGGAAGCTGCGGTTTTGGAAATAGGAATGGATCACTTTGGTGAAATCCATCGCCTTGTAGACATCATTAGACCTGACATCGGCATTATTACCAATGTGGGGATTTCTCACATCGAGAATTTGGGCAGCAGAGAAGGCATTTTCTCCGCCAAGATGGAGATTACCGATTACTTCGGGAAAGAAAATACTCTGGTTGTAAACAGCTCCTGCGATATGCTGCAGAAAGCAGAATTTAGGGGTGACTATGATGTGATTAAGGTTTCTCTGGAAGAAGATCAGGGAGACTATACTGTAAAGGATATAGAAGATTTCGGGACGGAGGGCATTGCTTTTACTTTGGCGGCGGAAGGACAGACGTACAGAATTTCTCTGCAGGTTCCAGGCGCGCATAATGCGCTTAACGCAAGCCTTGCCGTTGCGGCATGCAGAGAGCTGGGTGTTTCTATCGAGGAAGCAGCAAGAGGCCTTGTAGCTATGGAACTGACTGGAAAGAGGCTTTCCATCAGGGAAGCCGGAGGAATTAAGGTGATTGATGACACCTACAATGCGGCGCCTGACTCCATGAAGTCAGCCTTGAACACTTTAGTCAGCGCTAAGGGAAACCGTAAAATCGCTATTTTAGGCGGCATGAATGAACTGGGAGAAAACTCTGCCGCTTATCATCACGAAATCGGTGTTTACGCCGCAGAAAAAAATATCGATCTTTTGATTGCTGTAGGAGAGAAAGCAGGAGATATAGCTTTGGGGGCAAACCACGCAGGGATGGATACGAAGGTGTATTTCTATAATACAAAGAATCAATTCTATGAGGAAGCTATGGGACTCTTTAAACCAGGAGATACCGTTCTGGTAAAAGGTTCCAGAGCCATGGGCATGGAGGAGATTGTGGATAAAATTTTGAAGGAACAGGAGTAACACACATGCAGATTTTTCAACTCGTATTTTTAGCAGCTTTAGGAATGATTGCGGGCACGATATTGACCTCACTGGAAATTCCTATTCTCAAACATAAACAGTTTCAGCAGTTTATCAGGGAAGAGGGCCCGCAGTCTCATCTTTCTAAGGAAGGAACGCCTACCATGGGCGGCATCGCTATCTTTGCGGCACTGGTTTTAATGACTTTTATCGGTGGGTATGTGTCCACGGACACTTTCGTTATGTTAGCGGTGACACTGCTCTTTGGATTAATCGGCTTCTTTGATGATTACATCAAGGTTGCAAAAAAACATAATCTGGGACTTCGTGCATGGCAGAAGCTGGTGCTGCAAATTCTTTTTGCAGGGGCACTGGCCGTATATATGGCAAATTATTCTGGTTATGGAACTGAGGTATGGATTCCGTTCATCGACAAGTATATTGATTTTGGCGCGCTATACATTCCTTTTGTCATCTTTGTCGTTGTTGCTATGGCAAATGCGGTGAATCTGACTGATGGACTGGACGGCTTATCTTCTGGCGTTACAGCGCTGGTAGCATTCTTCTTTGCCATCGTCGGCATGGAGTTTGGGCATAATAGCGCAGCGATTTTCTGTACAGCGCTGACCGGTGCATGTTTAGGTTTTCTGGTGTTCAACAGATACCCTGCAAAGCTGTTCATGGGAGATACCGGTTCTATGGCCCTTGGCGGTGCGTTGGCGTCTGCAGCGATTATTATGAAAGTGGAATTTCTTTTGCCGGTTGCAGGACTGATTTATGTACTGGAAGCACTGTCTGTTATCATTCAGGTGGGATATTTTAAAATGACCGGCGGCAAACGCTTTTTCAAAATGGCCCCGCTGCACCACCACTTCGAAATGTGCGGCATGAAAGAAAAATACGTAGTTGCTATGTTCTGGTTTATTGCACTGGTTTGCTGCGGCATCGCGTATCTTGTTGCAAATATCTAATCGCACGTATTTGACAGTGTATATATGATTTGAAAATGGAAAGATTAAACAGGAAAGAAAAATGTTAGGGTAAGAGGTAAGACGATGAGTGGAAATTTAAACAACATTCGAAATAAAAAAGTTTTAATCGTAGGTCTGGGAAAATCAGGAATTGCTGCAGCACAGGCAATGCTTTGCCTTTCCGCAGAAGTTTCCATTCAGGATTCAAAAAAGGAAGAAAAGATAGATGGACAGCTTCTTGCCTTCCTCAGGGGCAGAGGGGTAACCTGTTACTTTGACAGGGTGCCGGCTGATATGGGGCAGTTCGATATGCTGATTTTAAGCCCGGGTGTGAGCCCTGAGCTTGCTTTTATCAAGGAAGCCCAGGAAGCCGGTGTGGAAATCATAGGAGAACTTGAAATTGCTTATCGAATCGGACACGGTCGGTATGCTGCGATTACAGGAACCAATGGGAAGACTACCACAACCACGCTAGTTGGCGAAATTTTCAAGGCGGCGAAGAGAAAAACCTACGTGGTCGGCAATATCGGTGTGGCTGTGATTTCTGCTTCTATGGACGCAGAGGAGGACGCATGGCTGGTAACGGAAACCAGCAGTTTTCAACTGGAAACCACCAGGTACTTTAAGCCGGTGGTATCGGCAATTTTGAATCTGACCCCGGATCATTTAAATCGTCATCATACCATGGAAGCTTATGGAAAAGCGAAAGCGAAGATCTTTGAAAACCAGAGAGAAGACGGTTATCTGGTCATCAATTACGATGACAAAGCCTGTTATGCGTTGGCAAAGGACTGCAAGGCAAATATCGTGCCTTTCAGCAGAAAAGAAGAACTGCCTTTTGGCGCATTTGTCAAAGACGGGCAGATTGTCATGAAAACGAAAAATGGAGATATAATAGAAATATGCGCAGTTGATGATCTTTTAATCATCGGCAGTCACAATTTGGAAAATGCGCTAGCGGCAGCAGCGATTTGCTATTTTGCGGGGATTGAACCTAAGGTGATTGCAGATACTATCAAAAGCTTTGGCGGTGTTGCCCACAGACTGGAATACTGCGGTGAGGTAGACGGCGTAAAATACTATAACGATTCCAAGGGAACCAATGTGGATGCGGCAGTGACAGCAATCAGGGCTATCAAAAAGGATATCCTGCTCATTGCAGGCGGTGATGCCAAGGGACAGGATTTCGCAGAACTGGTGAAGGAATTTGACGGCAGCATAAAACAGTTAATTCTTCTTGGTAGAGATGCGCATATGATTAAAGAAGCGGCGGAAAAGGCGGGATTTACCGACTTTGTAAGCTGCAAGAATATGGACGAATGTGTGCGCATGGCGGCGCAGATGGCAGAGCCGGGAGATACGGTGCTGCTTTCCCCTGCTTGTGCAAGCTGGGATATGTATGATAATTTTGAACAAAGGGGAGACCACTTTAAGCAGTGTGTCAGCGGGTTAGACAGATAATGAAATTAAACTTATGGAGCAGGAAAAACTTAAGAGCGAGCGATTTTGTAATTATTGCTATGGTGACAATTTTAGTCATCTTTGGGGTAGTTATGGTTTTCAGCGCTAGCTATTATAAATCTATCAACGAGTCAGGCTCTCCTTATGATTACCTGATCAGGCAGGGTATCTTTGCCCTCAGTGGATTTGTGATTATGGCGGTCTGCTCCTATTTGGATTACCACCTTTTCAGGCGGCTTTCTATCCTGATTCTTCTTGCCAGCTTTATCCTTCTGCTTCTGGTATTGACTCCACTGGGCAGAGAGGAAGGCGGTGCGACGAGAGCCCTTTACATCGGCTTCACCATTATGCCGGGAGAAATTGCAAAGGTTGCCGTGATTATTTTTACGGCGTCATTTCTGGCAAGCGATACAAAGCTGATATTGTCTTTTAGTAAAGGTGTTTTACCGCTGCTGATACTAATGGGGGTCTTTGGCGGTCTGATTATCAAGCAGCCGAACCTTTCTACGGCTATCACGGTGTGCGGTATTATTGCGGGAATCATGTTTCTTGCAGGACTGCAGTGGAGATACGTGATTGGTGCAGCAGTCGCCGGAAGCGCGGCTGTGGTCGGACTGATTGCTATCGGAGACGACATCGGTATGCGGCATTGGAAGAAGAGAATTGTAGCTTTTACAGATCCTTTTGCAGACGCTCTCGGCGATGGCTTTCAGGTAGTACAGTCTCTGCTTGCTCTCGGTTCCGGCGGATTATTTGGTCTGGGACTTGGCAAGAGCATCCAAAAGAATTTGTACCTGCCTGAACCGCAGAATGACTTCATCATTGCTATCATCGGCGAAGAACTGGGGCTCATAGGGCTTCTGATTTTACTGGCTGTTTATGCGGTGCTGATTTGGAGGTGCTTCCACGTATGCCTCAATGCGCCAGACCGTTTCGGTATGCTTCTTGCGGGCGGAATCACCATCATGATTGGTCTGCAGGTTGTTTTAAATATTGCGGTTGTGACTTCATCTATGCCGGCAACAGGTATCGCCCTGCCGTTTATCAGTTACGGCGGTAATGCCCTCTGGATTTTCATGGGGTGCTCGGGGATTATACTGAACATTTCCAGACAGAGCGGCAGCAGTGAAGAGAGCGGCAAGACAAAAATGCATTAAGACAGGTTAAGGCAGATTGAGGAGAGAAAAAATGAGAGTGATTGTAACAGGCGGCGGCTCCGGCGGACATATTTATCCTGCCATTGCCATTGCAGATAAAATAAAAGAAAAAGAACCGGATTCAGAAATTCTCTATATTGGAAATGACATCGGACTTGAAAAGGACATCGTGCCGGGTACGGGCTATCCGATGGAGCTGGTATCAGCAAAGTGGCTTGATCGGCGTAACATTTTTAAGATTTTCGACACTGGACTTTCTACGATGCGCGGGATTGGTCAGGCGCTTAGGATTATGAAGAAGTTTAAGCCTGATGCTGTGGTAGGAACCGGCGGCTTTGTCTGCGTGCCAGTCATGTATGCAGCGCATAAATACGGTGCAAAGTGCTATCTTCACGAGCAGAATGCTTATCCGGGTGTAGCAAATAAGACGCTGGAAAAATTTGCGGATAAAATTTTCCTGGGATTTCCGGAGGCAAGTCATTATTTTCATCAGCCGGAAAAACATGTGAATGTAGGAAATCCGGTACGTCAGCGGTTTTATGATGTGGATCAGCGGGCTGCAAGAGAAAAACTTGATATTGGAAGCAATGATTTTGTAATATTTTCCTTTGGCGGAAGCCAAGGCGCTGAAAAAATCAACGAAGTAGCTTTTGATTTGATGGAAGCGGTAAACGGTCATAAAGGTGTGACCTTTATCTTTGGAACAGGCAGTCAGTACTATGATGAAATTTTGAAAAAAGCTGAAGAAAAGAATATCGAGATACAGCCCAACATTCGGGTGAAGTCCTATATCAATGACATGGAAACTTATCTGGGTGCGTCAGACCTTATCATAAGCCGTGCAGGGGCTTTGTCTGTAGCTGAAACCACGGTCTGCGGAAAGGCTTCGATCCTGATTCCGTCACCAAACGTAACGGGCAACCACCAGTTCTTTAATGCAAAATCTGTAGCGGACAAGGGCGGCGCAGTTCTTATCGAAGAAAAAAATCTGACTTCGGAGCTGCTTCTTTCTGAAGTGATGAGACTTAGAAATAATCTAACGACTCTTACTGAGATGAGCAATGCAAGCAAAGCCTGCGCACCTCTTGAGGCAACTGAACTGATTTATGCGGAGATGAAAAAGGATGAGCGAGTATAAGGATATAGAGTTTAAAGAGGTTGAACGAAAAAAGAAGGTCAGAAAGAAGAAAAACTATTTGCTGCGGTTTTGTGTGTTCATTGGGATTTTTGCAGCGGCAGCTTTATTTCTTTCGTCCAGTTTTTTCGACGTCAAGACTATTGAGGTAGACGGAAACGGATATTACGATGCAGAGGAAGTGAGAAACCTGGCAGTAGCAACCACAGGCAACAATATTTTCTGGGGCGGTGATGTTAGCACAATTGAGGACAACCTTTTGAAGGATCCTTATTTTGAGGAAGTCAGTGTAAGGCGGAAGCTTCCGTCGACGCTGATTATTGAGGTTAAGGAGCGGACTCAGATTGCGGCTATTGTTTATGGCGAGCAGTATGTGGTCATCGATAAAGATGGACTAGTTCTTAGAAAAAGCAAGGTCGATCCTAAGATTACGCTGCTTACGGGACTTACTATCAGTAAGTTGTCAGCAGGTGAAAAAGTGGAGGCAGAGGAGGCAGCGACGCTGAAAACCACGCTGACTATGCTTCACGCAATGCAGAATGGAGATGTTTATTTTAAACGTATTGATGTATCCAGTATCGTGCTGCGGGCTTACATATACGACACACTTGTGGTAAAGGGCACTGCAAAGCAAATTTTAAGCGGACTGGAAAGCGGAGACTTACAGAAAGTAATTAACAATTTATTGAAAAGCGACACCACGAGAGGCACAATTCATCTGGGAGAGCATAATTATATGCCGTTTTCACCAGAATTTGAATAAAAAAATGGTGCAAAGAAATAAATTGTGTGATAAAATAAAATATATTATGGGATGCAAGGAGGCAATTTAGCATGTTGCAATTTGAGACAAGTCAGGATAATGCAGCAGTCATCAAGGTCATCGGGGTCGGTGGCGGCGGCTGTAACGCAGTCAATAGAATGATGGAGGCTGATTTGAAGGGCGTGCAGTTTATCGCAGTCAATACCGATAGGCAGGCGCTGAATAGATGTAAGGCAGAAACCAAAATTCAGATTGGTGAGAAGCTGACAAGGGGTCTTGGAGCAGGAGGAAATCCAGAAGTTGGACAGAGATCTGCAGAAGAGACTTTAGATGAGATTACAAGCCTTTTAGAAGGTTCCGATATGGTCTTTATTACCGCCGGTATGGGCGGTGGTACTGGCACAGGGGCAGCGCCGATTATTGCCAAGGCTTCCAAAGATCTTGGAATCCTTACTGTAGGCGTTGTAACCAAGCCTTTCTCCTTTGAAGGAAAGAAGAGAAAGGATCAGGCTGAACTGGGGCTGGGCTTTTTAAAGAAGTATGTAGACTCATTGGTTGTTGTACCAAACGATAAATTGTTACAGAACTGCGAGAGAAACACCTCCATGCTGCAGGCATTTACTATGGCAGACGACATCCTGAGACAGGGTGTACAGGGTATTTCTGATTTGATTTCGGATTTTGCATTAATCAACGTAGACTTCGCCGATGTCAAGAGCGTCATGACGGACAGAGGTATTGCACACATGGGTGTGGGCAGAGGAAGCGGCGAGAACAGAGCCAAGGATGCAGTTACATCCGCCATCGAAAGTCCGTTGCTTGAGACTACCATTGCAGGTGCAAGAGCTATCCTGCTGTACGTATCCGGCGGATATGACCTGGGTATGCTGGAAGTCAACGAAATTGCAAGTCTGGTAGAAGAACAGGCAGATAGAGAAGCAATTCTGATCTTTGGTGCGGCTGTCAGCGAAGAAATGAATGATGAGGTTGCAATCACTGTTATTGCAACAGGCTTTGGAGAGGGTCTTGATGAGGCTCCCGTAAACTATAGCAATTTCCAGAAGAAATCACCGCAGGAGGTTGTGACCACTGAAAATGGATTGACAGGAAGAAGCGTAACCCTTGGTGAAATCTTTGAAGAGACCAAAGACGAGGATCAGAGCAATTCCAGATTCGATTTGCCTGACTTCTTAAGTGGGCAGAAATAAGACACAAGCGCTATGTTTAAAAGCCGGCATTTTTTTGACCGGCTTTTTCGTGTAATTACTATGATAAAAGAAATTAGTTCTAAGGAAAACAGAATATTCAAGGAATGCCAGAAACTATCTCAAAAGAAATATCGGGATAGAGAAGGACTTTATCTCGTCGAGGGAGAAAATCTTTTGGCGGAGACACCTTCTGAGCAGATTCATTACATAGTGAGCAAAAAAGGGAAGGAATCACTGGTTCCGCCAGCATTAAAGACGCAGCAGATTTATGTCATGGATGAGAGACTCTTTGACAAAATTGCACAGACTGAGACCAGCCAGGGCATTATGGCCGTCATAGAAAAGCAGACCTATAGCGCAGAAGAGCTGGGGAGCCTATGCGGTGCAGGTACCAATCTGGTGGTTTTGGATAGATTACAGGATCCGGGCAATATCGGCACCATTTTGCGGACTGCCGAGGGTGCAGGGTACGCTGCTGCTGTGATTGTCAAGGGCACAGGTGATGTCTATTCGCCGAAGACCATTCGCAGTGCAGCTGGATCTGTCTTTAGGATCCCTATTATTCATGTCGAGGATAATAGGGAGCTTAGAAAGCTTGTGGACAGTCTGGGCAAACGCCTTACGGTCACCTGCTTTGATACCGACAATGATTATTTTGATGTGGACCTTTCCAAAGACACAGCCCTGGTCATCGGAAACGAAGGCAATGGCGTATCTTTGGAACTGATAGAAATGGCGGACATCAAAGTCAAGATTCCGATGAAGGGCAGATTGGAATCTCTCAATGCTTCTGTAGCGGCGGGCATTCTAATGTACGAGGCTGCGAGGCACAAATAAATTTAGTATATAAGGGCAAAGAAATATTTGAAAAGAGGTTTAAGAACATGCAAGAGAAACTGAAGCAAATGCTGGAAGAAGCAAAATCGCAGCTTGAAGCTGCCACTTCTTTAGCAGATACGGAAGACGTAAGAGTAAAGATTCTCGGTAAAAAGGGAGAACTGACAGCAATCCTGAAATCCATGGGCAAGCTTCCGCCAGAAGAAAAGAAAGCGCTGGGTATGGCTGCCAACAAAGCAAAGGCGGAGTTTGAACAGCTCCTTTCCGAGAAGGCTGCCGAAGTAAAAGAAAAGGCAAGAGAAGCTAGGTTCAAGGCAGAAAAAATTGACGTAACCGAGCCGGGCAAAGAAGTCGTATTCGGTGTAAAACATCCGATTACGCAGGTAATCGACGAAGTAGTAGAAATCTTTAAGGGCATGGGCTACTCCGTTTACGAAGGGCCGGATGTAGATACGGTGTATAACACATTTGATGCGCTCAACTCTCCGGAAAACCATCCGGCAAGAGATATGACCGATACATTCTATGTAAGCGAAGATACGGTATTAAGACCTCATACCTCTTCGGCAGAAATCAGAGCAGAGCACGATTTGGCGCTGCCATATAAAGTTTTGATTCCGGGCAGATGTTACAGAGTAGATACCCCGGACGCTACCCATTCTCCGACTTTCCATCAGATTGAAATGATGGTTATCGGTGAGGGCATTAATATGGGCGACCTAAAGGGGTCTCTTGACCATATGGCGAAACAGCTCTTTGGTCCGGAGACAAGAACCAAGTTCCGTCCGAGTCACTTCCCGTTCACCGAGCCGAGCGCAGAAATGGACGTTTCCTGTTTCAAATGCGGCGGCAAGGGCTGCCCTGTTTGCAAAGGCAGCGGCTGGATTGAAATTTTGGGCTGCGGCATGACGCACCCGCACGTACACCAGGCAGGCGGCATCGATACAGAAAAGTATACCGGCTTTGCAGTAGGTATGGGTGTAGAGAGAATCGCTATGCTGAAGTACGGAATCGATGACATTCGTTACCTCTATGAAAACGACATGAGATTCATCGAGCAGTTCAAATAGGAGGTTATATACAATGTTAGTATCATTAAATTGGTTAAAAGATTATACAGATGTCAATGTGCCAATTGAGGAATTTTGCAACCGCATGATTATGTCCGGCTCTGATATGGAAACTTGTGATGAGCTTGGAACTGGTATTGAAGGTGTTGTGGTTGGCAGAATCGATAAAATCGAACAGCACCCTGACGCAGACAAACTGGTCGTTTGCCAGATTAACGTAGGAGAAGACGAGCCGCTGCAGATTGTAACCGGAGCGACCAACATTTACGAGGGCGGTTACTGCCCGATTGCAAAGCATAACAGCCATATTCCGGGTCCGCTTCATGGTCAGCCAAAGGTAGAAGGCGGTGTAAAGATTACCAAGGGCAAGCTGAGAGGTATTGTTTCCAATGGTATGATGTGCGGTCCACAGGAGCTGGGAATCGAAGATAAGATTGCGCCGTATATTTCTAAAGACGGTATCTGGATGCTGCCAGGCAACTGGGACGAACATCTGGGTGAAGACTTTGTGGAAGCGTTGGGACTTCACGATTATGCCATCGACTTCTGCATTACGCCAAACCGTCCGGACTGCCTGTGCATGCTGGGTATGGCAAAGGAAGCAGCTGCAGTATTTGAAGAGAGAATGACTTATCCGGAAAATCAATGCGAAAAGACTGATGAAAATGCGTCCGACTACATTTCCGTAGAAGTCAGAAATGAGAACTGTCTGCGTTACACTGCAAGAGTCATTAAAGATGTAAAAATCGAACAGTCTCCGTGGTGGCTGCAGCAAAGACTGATGGCAGCTGGCATGAGACCGATTAACAATATGGTAGATATCACCAACTTTGTCATGATGGAATACGGTCAGCCACTTCACGCATTTGATATTAGAAGCGTTGCGGGCAGAAAAATCATCGTTGACGTGGCAAAGGACGGCGACAAATTTACCACCCTGGACGGACAGGAAAGAGATATTTATTCCGATACGCTGATGATTAACGATGCTGAAAAACCAATCGGTATCGCAGGTATCATGGGTGGTCTCAACTCTGAAATCGTAGATGATACCAACACAGTACTGGTAGAGTCCGCATGCTTCCACAAGAATTCCATTCATCGCTCTATGAAGAAGCTGGAAATGAGAACGGAGGCCTCTGCAAGATACGAAAGAGGACTGGATCCGAACCTTGCTGAAGCAGCAGCTGACAGAGTTTGCAAGCTGGTAGAAATGCTGGGCTGTGGTAAAGTCTTAAACGGCAGCGTGGATGTGTATCACAATCCGCAAAAGCCTGTAACTATCAGCTGTAGAGTCAGCAAGGTGAACAAGGTGCTTGGCACTGATATTCCTAGAGAAGAGATGGAAGGATATCTGAGAAGACTTGACATGCAGGTAGAAGGTGAAGGCGATATCATGCTGGTAACTCCGCCGACTGTTCGTCAGGATATGAAGGAAGAAATTGACTGTGTCGAAGAAATTGCAAGATTGTATGGATTTGATAATTTACCGCTGACACTGCCGAAGGCTGATACCGTTGGAACCGTTTCCAAGAGCTGGGGACTGCGTGATATGACTAGAAACCTGCTCTGCGGCATGGGTCTTAATGAGATTCAGACCTATTCTTTCTCCAACAACAAAATTTTAGATAACATCGGAATTGAAGAAGATTCCTGGGAAAGAAATCTGGTTGAAATCATCAATCCGATGGGAGAAGAAACTGCTGCCATGAGAACCCTTCTGACACCAGGTATGTTAGAAGTTCTGGGCAGAAACTATGCAAGAAATATCGAAAGAGTAGGAGCCTATGAGCTTGCTTTGACCTTTATGAACAATCTGATGGATCCAAAGGCTCTTCCGATTGAATCTTATAACTTGTCTCTCGGTCTTTACGGCAAAGATGAAGATTTCTTTACACTGAAAGGAATCATCAGTACCATGCTGGAGAGACTGGGAATTAAAGAACTGGATTTTGTAGCTGAATCTGACTACAAGGTATATCACCCGGGCAGATGCGCTCGTATTATCACCAAAGACGCAAATGGTCAGGAGGTTGAACTGGGCATCATGGGTGAAGTACATCCGGACGTAAGCGAAAGATACGGAATTGGAACACGTGCATATATCAGTGAACTGTTCTTTGACGTGATTGTAGAACTTTCAAATAGAGAAATTCTGTACCATCAGCCGCCGAAGTATCCGTCAACTTCAAGAGATATCGCGATGATTGTTGACGAGGACTTACAGGTGCGTGACATTGAAAAAGTAATCAGGGAATCTGGTACAGAGATTCTCAGAGATGTGAAACTCTTTGACGTTTACAGAGGTCAGCAGGTGGATGAAGGCAAGAAGAGCGTTGCGTTCAGCTTGACCTACAGACACGACGAAAAGACTCTGACCGACGAAGAAACCGACAGCGTACACAGCAAAGTTGTTGAAGCGCTGAAAGACGCATTCAAGGCTGTAATAAGGGAGTCCTAACCCGGCGAGTCGAGCCGGAAGAATGACGGCGAAGAGGAGTCGTAGGTAGGACCCCCGTCAGGAGTGCAGCACCAAGAAATGGTGCGTGGCACTCTACGGCGAGAGTCCGAGGTCCGGCGGGAGGGCCGGAAGAATGACGGCGAAGAGGAGTCGTAGGTAGGACCCCCGTCAGGAGTGCAGCACCAAGAAATGGTGCGTAGCACTCTACGGCGAGAGTCCGAGGTCCGGCGGGAGGGCCGGAAGAATGACGGCGAAGAGGGTTCTAACTGATTTAGCAATACACAAGATACAGAAAAGGTGAACATATGGATAGCAAAGTAACTGTAAAAATTTACGGACAGGAATACACAATCGCAGGAGATAAATCCGAAGAAGAAATTACGAGAATTGCCGAGTATGTCGATAACAAAATGCGTCTCATCAGCAGAGCTTGCGGAGACGCAATGCAGGGCAATATCAGTATCCTTTCTGCCATAAATATTGCAGAGGAGTACTTTGAGGCACTGCGTGAGGTGGAACTGCTTCGCACTGCCAAACAGCAGATGGAAAACGACTCCAAGTATTATCTGAAGATGTGGGAGGACGCAAAGAAAAACTTTGCCCAATATAAGGATAATATGGCGGAGATGAAAAACCAGAAGCAGGAAAGCGACGAACGCTTCAAAGAACTGCAATCCAAATGCACGGAGTTCGAGAATTCCTTTTTCGATTTACAGATGGAGAACATTCAGCTCAAGAGTGAACTTGAAAAACTGAAAAATAATCGATAGAGGATATATTATGAACAAAAAAGCACTGGATGTGTTAGAATATCACAAAATTATTGAGCTTCTGAAATGCGAGGCAGGTTCAGAGATGACCCGGGAAATCATCTCTGAACTTTCTCCCTATACCGATGAACGGGTAATTTCAGAAGAGCTAAGGTCAACCACGGAAGCGGTTGACCTTATTGTGCATAAAGGAGCGCTGCCTACAGGCGGTATCTATGATATCGTCTCAAGCGTTGAATTTTCAAGAAAAGGCGGCACATTGACCATGAAACAGCTTTTGCAGATTCTTTTCAATCTGCGCATTGCTGAGCGGGTCATTTCCTTTACTAAGGGGAGCGATTTGCCTCCTATGCCGCTAATTTCCTCCATGACGGAGCTGCTTGTGGCAATGCCCAGACTTTCTGAGAGAATTGACCGCTGCATTCTGTCTGAAGATGAGATGAGCGACAATGCGTCACCTGCGCTTAGGGATATCAGGCGCAGCATTGCAAGGCAAAATGACGCAATTAAAAACAAGTTAAACCATATTTTGAATACAGCAGATAACAGAACCTATTTGCAGGATGCGCTGGTTACCATGCGCGACGGCAGATATGTGATTCCGGTTAAGCAGGAGCATCGAAGCAGATTTCCGGGGATTATCCACGATCAGTCCAAGGCAGGGGCAACCCTCTTTATTGAGCCGCAGGTCATTGTCAACCTGAACAATGAGCTCAGAGAACTGGAGCTTGCCGAGGAAGGTGAAATCGCAAAGATTCTCAAAGAACTGTCTGAAGCAGTGGCAGAACACTACCACGATATTAAAAATAATCAAAAGCTGCTCTTGCAGCTGGACTTTATTATGGCAAAGGGAAAACTTTCTCGTAAGATGGAGGGAGAGGAACCCCTCATTGATTCGAAAGGCGTGCTTGATATCAGAAGGGGCAGACATCCGCTGATTGACAGCAAGAAGGTAGTTCCGATCAACGTATCGGTGGGAGATGGATACAGGACCTTGGTGGTGACAGGTCCCAATACCGGTGGCAAAACTGTCACTCTGAAAACTATCGGACTTCTTTCCATGATGGCGCAAAGCGGTCTGCACATTCCGGCAAGCAGTCAGAGCAGAATCCCAATTTTTACAGAAATTTTTGCGGATATCGGCGACGAGCAGAGCATCGAGCAGAGCCTGTCCACCTTTTCTTCTCACATGAAGAACATCGTAAAAATTGTGGGTAAGGCAGACCGGCATTCCTTGGTGTTGGTAGACGAACTGGGCGCGGGTACGGATCCGACAGAGGGCGCAGCCCTTGCTATTGCGATTTTGGAAACCCTGTACAGGCAGGGAGCGGTAACGGTTGCCACGACCCATTACAACGAAATTAAAAAATATGCCCTTTCTACAGAGGGAGTAGAGAACGCTTCTATGGAATTTGATGTGGAAACCTTAAGTCCGACTTACAGGCTATCCATCGGCATTCCCGGTAAGTCCAACGCTTTTGAAATTTCAAAGAAGCTGGGGCTTTCGGACAGTCTCATAGAAAGAGCCTCTAAGCTGATTGAGCGAGGCGATATCGAGTTTGAAGACGTCATCGGCGCCATTGAAGCAGATAAGAAAAAAGCTGAAGCTGAGCGTGACGAAGCTATTGCCATTCGCATTACAATGCAAAAACAGCAGGAAGAGGCGAAAGCAAAGCTTGATGAAATCAATAGAAAAAAAGACAAAATTATTGCAGACGCAAGGCAAGAGGCAAGGGAGATGCTCAAAGATGCCAGAGAAACGGCAAGCGAGGTACAGAAAGAGCTGAAAGAGCTTGCTAAGCTTGAAAGCATGGGCGAGCGTAGCAAGCGCTACGATAAGAGCAGGAAGCGTTTGCGGGAAAAAGAAGATAAATATGCAGAGCGAATTGTTGCCAAGGTCAACAGCAACCCGGTCAGTGCTGCAGAAATCAAAGTAGGCGACAGGGTCAAAGTGGTGTCTCTCGATCAGAACGGCGAGGTTTTATCCCTGCCAGATGAAAAGGGAGATTTACAGGTAAAAATCGGTATCATGAAAGCAAACCTGAATGTGGATGATTTAATGCTGATCAATGATGGCACCAAGAAGAAAAAGAAACCGAAAGCCACTGGCTACGGCAGTCTTTATAAGAAGAAAGCCCAGAATATTTCCATCACTATCAATGTACAAGGAAAGTATCTGGACGATGCCATTGTGGAGGTGGACAAATACCTGGACGACGCTTATGTAGCAGGACTTTCCGAGGTGACCGTTATTCACGGCAGAGGCGAAGGTGTTTTACAAAAAGGTCTGCGAGACATGATGAAACGACACAAACATGTGGTCAGCTTCCGCAAAGGAAACTATAATGAAGGCGGCGAGGGCGTGACCATTGTCAGGTTAAAAACGGAGTAAAGAATATGTATGTAATCAGCGGATGTCTTCTTGGACACAATTGCAAATATAACGGTGGCAATAACCGAAATGAAGCGGTCATTGAGTTTTGTAAAGGACGCAGTTTCTGTGTTGTCTGCCCGGAAGCTTTAAGCGGGCTTCCCGTGCCGAGACCGCCTGCAGAGTATATAGGCGGCCATATTGTAGACAAAGAAGGCAGTGATGTTACGAAGGCTTTTGAGAAAGGGGCGCAAATCTCCCTTGAGAAGGCCATAAAAGAAGCCGAAAAGCTCGGCGAACCAATAGATGGAGCAATCCTGAAGGCCAACAGTCCTTCCTGCGGCAGCGGGCAGATTTATGACGGCACCTTTACAGGAACATTAACAGCAGGCTATGGCTGCTTTGCAGGAAAGCTTCGGGACAGAGGAATCAAAGTCATTTCAGAAAAGGAGATTATGGATGGTAAATTTTAAAGAAGAAATTGCAAAGATCATTGCGAAACACGTAGATGGTCTGGAACTTGCAGAAATTATGGATATGGTCGAGGTGCCGCAGGATACCAAAATGGGTGACTATGCGTTTCCTTGTTTTAAACTGGCCAAGGTGCTCAGAAAGGCGCCGCCGCTCATTGCAAAAGGAATCGCTGAGGGAATCAGTGCAGAGCCTCTCTTTGAAAAGGTTGAGCAGGTTAACGCCTATGTGAACATGTTCATTTCCAAAGAAGAATTTGTGAAAGATGTGTTGGATGAAGTTTTGACAACTGGCGAAGATTTTGGAAAATCCAACGTGGGCGAAGGCAAGAAAGTCATCGTGGAGTACTCTTCCCCGAACATTGCAAAGCCGTTCCATATCGGTCACATCAGAAGTACCGTAATCGGTAACTCCATCTACAAAATTTATGATGCCCTCGGCTACGATGTAGTCAGAATCAACCACCTGGGCGACTATGGCACCCAGTTCGGCAAGATGATCTGTGCTTATAGACATTGGGGCAACAAAGAAGATGTCATCAAAGAGCCGATTAAGACTCTGCTCAGCTACTACACTAAGTTCCACGTAGAAGTAGAGGAACACCCGGAACTGGACGATGAAGCCAGAGAAATCTTTACAAAGCTGGAACACGGTGAAAAGGAAGAAACCGAGCTATGGCAGTGGTTCAGAGACGAATCACTGAAGGAATTCAGCCGCGTATACGACATGCTGGGCATTACCTTCGACTCCTACGCCGGCGAAAGTTTTTACTCCGATAAGATGCCGCGTTTTGTAAAGGAATTAGAAGAAAAAGGTCTTTTGGAAGAATCTCAGGGCGCTCACATTGTAAATCTGGAAGAAGAAGGTCTGGGAGTTGCGCTGATTACAAAGTCGGATGGTTCCACCCTTTACATTACCCGAGATATTGCGGCTGCCGTTTATAGAAAAGAAACCTACGATTTTTATAAAAACATTTATGTTGTTGCGTCTCAGCAGAATCTCCACTTCCAGCAGTGGTTCACCATTTTAGGCAAGATGGGCTATGCATGTGCTAAGGACTGCGTTCATGTTCCGTTTGGTCTTGTCAGCCTGGAAGAAGGCACGATGTCCACAAGACATGGTAGAGTGGTATTCCTGGAGGACGTGCTGAACAAAGCTGTAGAAAAGACCAGAGAAATCATCGCAGAGAAGAACCCGAACGCTTCCGAGGAGGATATCGACGAAATTGCAAAGACTGTCGGTATCGGCGCTGTTATTTTCCAGGAACTGTCGAACAACAGAATCAAAGACTATGTTTTCAAGTGGGATAAGGTCCTTAACTTCGACGGTGAAACTGGTCCTTACGTACAGTACACTCACGCAAGATGTGCTTCTGTACTGCGCAAAGCCGGTGATGAAGTTACAGAAAAGGCAGCCGCTCTTGAAGACATCGACTGCAAATATCTGTGCAGCGAAAGCGCATATGAACTTGCTAAGCTGTTATACAAATTCCCAGAAGTTGTTGCTGACGCAGGTGAAAAATATGAACCGTCTATCGTAACCAGACATATTGTAGATATTGCGCAGAGTTTCAACCGCTTCTATCACGATGAGCATATTCTCACTGACAACGAAGCAGAAAAGACTGCCAAGGTAGCGTTGGTACTGGCTGCGAAAAATGCAATCAGAAATGGACTTGCGCTTCTCGGCATGAAAGCGCCTGAACGTATGTAATTTTGAAAAGTCGGAAAGGAAAAGATAAACTATGAGATATGAAGGGGATATTTACAGACCGCCAAGTGAAGCCTACAGTTTGCTGATTCAGGTGACGATAGGCTGTTCTCACAACAAATGTACCTTCTGCAGTATGTTCAAGGACAAAATGTTCCGCGTGCGGGAGGTTTCAGAGGTTATGGAGGATTTGGAAACGGCGAGAAAGACCTATCGCAAGGTAGAAAGAATTTTCCTCTGCGACGGGGACGCCCTTTGTCTGTCAAACGATAAGCTGTTAGTCATCTTGGACAGAATCAGAGAACTGTTTCCGGAGTGCAAAAGAGTCAGCGTATACGGTTCTGCCAAAGACGTACTGCGCAAGACGTCTGCTGAACTTAAAACCCTTCGTGACCACGGCATGGGCATGGTTTATCTGGGGGCAGAGTCGGGCAGCCAGAAGGTGCTGGATATGATTTGCAAAGGTGTCAGCCGCGATGAAATGATTGAGGCTGTTTGCAAAATCGAGGATGCTGGAATTCCCGCATCGGTAACCTTTATTTCCGGTCTTGCCGGAAAAGAGGACTGGGAAGAGCACGCAGTCGAGACAGGCAAGATGATTAGCGAGATGAACGCTTCCTACGTGAGTCTTCTGACACTGATGTTAGATAATCGTGCGCCTATTGTGGGGCAGATTAATAGAGGTGAGCTTACTCTGCTTTCTGCGGAGGAAGTGGTGGCGGAGGCTTATCTTCTCTTAAAGCACGCAAATCCGACAAAACCTTGCATATTTAGAAGCAATCACGCCTCCAACTATGTGTCCCTTAGAGGTAATTTGCCGGCTGATAAACCGAGATTGATGGAGCAGCTGGAGCGAGCCATGGCAGATACCGGACTTCTCAAAGACGAAAGATTCAGGATGCTGTAATGAAAATTTTACTGACGACGCTGAATTCAAAATATGTCCATTCCAATCTGGCGCTGAAATATCTCTACAGTGTGGCGGTTGGCTCCGGGCTTGACATTGCCCTTAAGGAGTTTACCATCAACAACGAGATGGGCTACATCTACGGTGAAATTTTGCGAGGCGGCTATGATTTAGTGTGTTTTTCTACTTACATTTGGAATGTGGAGAAAATCTGCCAGCTGGGCAGGCAGCTGAAACAGGCAAATCCATCAATTCGAATTATGCTGGGTGGACCTGAGGCTAGTTATGAGGCGGCATCCTTTATGGAAGAGAACCCTTGGTCAGACTATATTCTACGCGGCGAGGGAGAACTGGGATTTTTCCAGTTCTGCAAAGAACTGGTTCTTGGCGGCAGCGTGCTTTCTGGACTCAATCCGGAAAAGGTCTGCGGGCTTACCTATCGCAAGGACAAAGAGGTGCGGGAGACTGCAGACGGTCCTGTGCTCGCTATGGAGAAACTCCCTTTTCCTTATGAGATTTTGGAGATGGAGACGGACAAAGTGGTCTACTACGAATCGGCAAGAGGATGTCCATATCGGTGCAGCTACTGCCTGTCGTCCTTAGAAAAGACTATCAGAGCCCTGCCCCTTGAGAGAACTTTTAAGGAACTGGATTTTTTTCTTGCTGAGAAGATCAAGCAGGTTAAGTTTATCGACAGAACCTTTAATTATGATAGAAATCGGGCGAGGGAAATCTGGAAACATCTCATTGAGCAGGATAACGGAGTGACCAACTTTCACTTTGAAATCTGTGCGGAACTTTTGGACGAGGAAACTTTTGCGCTGCTTGGGATGGCGAGGGACGGTCTGTTTCAGTTTGAAATCGGCATTCAGACGACCAATGAGAAAACGCTTACCGCCATCCAGCGAAGCAGCAACATACCGAAACTGCTTTCCAATGTGGAGCAACTGATCGCTCTTGGAAACAGTCATATCCATGTGGATTTAATCGCAGGGCTTCCCTTTGAGGGATATACTTCCTTTGGACATTCCTTCAATGCAGTCTATGCCTTGGGTGCGGACAACCTGCAGCTGGGATTTTTGAAGCTTTTGAAAGGCACAAAGGCACGCAGTAAGGCGGAAAGCTATGGCTATGTGTACCGTAGTGAAGCGCCTTACGAGGTGATTGCAAATGATTTTATATCTGCTGGCGAACTGGTGAGGCTGAAGATGATTGAGCACGTACTGGACCTGTATGCAAACAAGGGCGGATTTTCACAGAGTTTGCACTACCTTTGCAAAGCTTCTTCTGCGACTGCTTTTCGGTTTTATGAGAAATTGTCGGCATTCTTCTATGAGGAAGGCTACCAGCACAGATCGCACAAAAAAGAAGATTTGTACCGTATTTTGTTTCGCTTTGCTTTGCATCTGGAAGAAGATTTTCCGGGCATTTCCGAAAAGACAAAAACGCTGCTTTCTGCCGATTTAGAGCAGACCATGAATTTTGACGCAGTAAAGAAATTTCATAAAAAAGGATGGGAATTTTAATGGATTTTGAACATAAAGAACCGCAAATTTTGCAGGACCGTATCGGTGAATATCTGCTGCCCCATGCAGACCAGTTTATCTTTGATGAACTGTCGGACAGCTACCTTGAAAAAGCAGGCATTGCAGATATTCTGACCGGTGTTCCGGTGCCAATTCGCAAAACTGCCATGACAGGACTTTCGACCTTGGTAATTGCTAAGAATATGGCATTTATTATCGGCTGTGACATCAACTTCAAATATAGAGATCATTATGTGGCATATATTACCAGAACCTTTACCAAGGAGTTTGTAAAGCCTTTGATTAACGAAGGTGTGGAATCTGCTGCTAAAAATGATTTTGACTATGCCTGTATCTGCTTTCGTAGCGCTCTCTTAATTGATCCTGAGTCCGCTGACGCGCTGTACTGCTACGGCAGAGCCTGCAAGGACTCCTATGAAATCGGAGAAGGGGAAGAGTATGTCGGACGCTATAAGGCAGAGTCCCTGGAAGCCTTTGAAAAACTGACCCTGATGAAACCGGACTTCGACATGGGATTTTACTTCTTGGGTTATGGTTATCTGAATATGGGACTTTACGTAAAAGCGAAGCTGACCTTTGATACCTTTATGGAACTTTCGGATAACAAGGAGCAGAAAGAAGAAGTCAGCGGCTGGCTGGAAAAACTGGCTGAGCCTGTAAAAATCGAAGAGGGCTATAATCATGTGCTGGCAGGCCGCTTTGCAGAAGGAATCACCATTCTGGCTGGCTACAAGGAGGACGAACGTTTCAATACCTGGTGGCCTCTGTGGTACTATCTGGGCGTTGCCTACGAAGCAGAAGAACAACTGGAAGATGCCGAAAGCTGTTATCTTCGAGTTCTGCAGCTTTCACCAAGCAATGTAGAAGCGATGGAAAGCCTGGCCGCCTACTATACGGCCTCCGGAGAGATAGAAAAAGCGGAAAAATATACTAAGAAAATTGCAGTAGTTAAACATAACGCGCAGCTGGATAAAGCAGAGAAAAGCAGCAGCCTGTCCTAAGGATAGGCTGCCGGCTTGTGCGCCAGTCGGCGGCTGGTTGCCTGGTTTAATGAGTTGCGGTCAGCGGCTGGCAGCTGTTTGCGGGCATTGAGTCTGTCAAGCAGTCGCCCACATCCCCTCCTGCGTTGACAAAATTGACAAGAAAGCTGAAATTTGTCAATTTAGTCAAAAAATATCCGAATTTCAGTTGTCTTTTGCTGAATTTTTAAGGAAAGATTGACAAAAGTAGCGAAAAATCGAGAATTTGTCAATGCAGGAAATCTATAACCCCGAGGTCTTCTGATAATTTTTTTGGAAATCAGTAAAAAGCAGGAATAAAACCGGAATTTATTGTTATAATAGACTGTAGATGGTGAGCGGAAGCCTAAATTCGAATTGAATCTGAAAATATAAAAAAAGTAGAAAAAGATATTGACAATAACTGTGATACTGGTGTATAATAATATCTGCCGTCAGGAATGACGGAACATTGTTCCGAGATAGCTCAATGGTGGAGCAACCGGCTGTTAACCGGTAGGCTGTGGGTTCGAGCCCCACTCTCGGAGCCATTTTTTTGACAGATTTGTATTGATGTGCCGGAATGGCGGAATTGGCAGACGCACAGGACTTAAAATCCTGCGATCCTTACCGATCGTACCGGTTCGACCCCGGTTTCCGGCACCAATTTCTTATCTGTACAACTTAATATCGCGGGGTAGAGCAGCTGGTAGCTCGTCGGGCTCATAACCCGGAGGTCGCAGGTTCAAGTCCTGTCCCCGCAACCAGAGAAAAAGAAAACACCTTTCTGATGAATGGTGTTTTTTTGTTGCTTGCGATGACAGGGCTTAAACCTTAGAAGGCTTGCGATATGAAGGAGGAAGCTCCATACTGTTTTTTCCATTCTTTTCGAATAAAGGAAATATTCTTTCCAGCGCTTCCGAAACTGGAAAAAAGTTCAATTTCGAGAGAGAAAAAAGCGGCAGCAGACGTATCAAGATAATTTATTTTAAAACTTTTTTCCCTTACATTCCAACGACTATGGGGAAATGTCAGCTTTTTTCCCTTTCTTTTTGGGAAAAAGTCGGATACAATAACGGCAAAGAAAAGAGCAGGGGAGGAATAAGTGTGATAAAAAATAAGATGCAGATGAGATTCATAGTGTGGATGATTTTTGCAATGGTTTTGCTCGTGCAGCTGCACGCCACAGCAAATGCAGCATATGCAGAAGCCGCACCAGTGCTGGAAACAGCTGATATGACGGAAACATTGACATTGGAGGCTTATGCAAAACGTTATCAAAGAGAAGCTTTGAAGCTGCTTAATGCGTATCGCAAGGCTCACGGAGTAAAACCTCTTTCTCTCAATAAGAAGCTGCAGAAAGCAGCAGATTTGAGAGCGACGGAGGCGTTGCAATATCCACAACTAAGCCACAGGCGCTATAATAAAAAAGGAGAACTTCGAAGTTTTTCCAGCGTGTATACAGATTTGAAATTGCGTATCTCTTATCGGGGCACTGGAGAAAACTTAGCATGGAGAGCTTATCAGACTTCGCCGGAAGCCGCAGCAAAGGGAATGTTTCAGCAGTGGAAGAAATCATCGGCTCACCGCAAAAATATGCTGGAATCCAGGTATGACACTGTGGCTACTGCTATCGCTTATGACATGACTGGCAGCAGAGGATACGAGTATGGTGCAGCTTCGGTGCAGCTTTTTATCAGCAGCAGGAAGTAGCGAGGATATTCTTAATAATTCTTAAATCTCAGAAATCCTATATATTTTTCCCTTAGAAAGTTGTAGAATGAATTTTACAGAGAAAACTTTGGGAAAGGGGAAAAACATGAAGAAAATAATAAAAACTATGACGTTAGTAACTTGTATTCTACTTACTATAAGTGTGCTTTGCAGCTGTAGTGAGGACAAGGACGAAGGGCGATGTAATGAGGCGGTGAAAACTGTACTGGAACAGTTTGACACCACGCCGATGGATACAACCGTCAGCTTAGGGGAAGATGTATATGCTGATAATTTTGAAAGGCTGTACAATTTCTCCATAAAGAAGATTGACGGAGGAACTATTGCCTATGCAGCAGATGGTGGTAATGCAGATGAGATTTCCATCGTTAGAGCAGGCGAAAATGCAGACGTTAGCGAAATCAAAAAATACATGGAAGCAAGGCTCGCAAAACGGCTCCATGATTTTGAGAACTACAAGCCGGATGAGGTTTATAAGCTAGAAAATGCAAGGGTTACAGTGTTAAAGAATTACGTATTTCTGGTAATTTCAGATCAGCCGGAAGAGATGATTACAGTAATTCAGGGTGTATTAAATCAGGATTAATAGGAGATGCAGAAAATGACAAAGAAGACAAAAATTTTAACAGGGATTTTAATCGGAATGCAGGCGATTTTGCTTATTTCTGTTGCGGGTGTTTTTTTGCAAAACAATGCTCTGGCAGATATGCTAAAGGAATATGTTGCTTCAAAAGGTGAAATTCACGAGATTTACGATGATACGGCAGTGGTAGAAGCCTACAAGTCAGGAACGACAGAAGGACTCAATGAACAGGATAAATATGTGCTGGAGCAGGCAAAGAAAGTCATCGACGAGAATATAACAGATGGCATGAGCGACTACGAAAAGGAAAAGGCAATCTACGACTGGCAGATGGCATATACGGCATATAATGATAATTCTCTGGCTCCAATTGCAAGCGGCGGACAATACAGCCATCTTCCATACGGAGTTTTCAAGTATCATCAGGCAATTTGCGTGGGTCATGCGACTACCTTTAAACTACTGATGGATATGCTGGATATTGAGTGTCAGATTATTCATTCTACAGAGGAAGGCGAGCATGCATGGGATTTAGTTAAGCTGGACGACGAATGGTATCACTGCGATGTAACTTTTGATGGAGGCACCGGCGAAAAACCGGGATATACATATTTTAATGTGCCTGACAGTGTTAAAGATGATGGAAGTTATCCATGGAATCACGAGGAAATTCCGGCTGCTGACGGTACCAAGTACTGTTACCTTGCAGAAAATGCCGGTGATTTAAAGGATATCTACGATATACCGGAATACGTGAAAACACAGATGGACGAAGGCAGCCGTAGAATTGCTTTTACTTTAAAGAATGCTGAAAACTATAATGAAGATGTTGCAAGCTATATTACCAGTGCGTTTAATGACGGTATGACTGAATTGTGCCAGGGTACAACTATGCAGATTGGGGATAAAACTATTTACACGATAGAAGCATATCAGGCAGATGACGGAATGGGTGGACAGCTTGATCCGGAAATTTTAGAGAAGCTGCAGGAGATCATCGATGGTCTTCAGTAGTACAGTTTTTCTGCTGGCATTTTTGCCAACTGTGATAATCTTGTATTATCTTGTGCCCAAGGGTATGCGAAACGGTGTACTGCTCTTAGGAAGCCTCTTATTCTACGGCTTTGGAGAGCCCAGATATTTACTGATTATGCTGGTGTCCATTCTATTTAACTACGGATGCGGGCTGGCAATACCGTGTTGTAAAAATTTCGGAAATAACGAGCATAGGCCAGCGAGGCTTATGCTCTGTTTCGCTGCTCTTGGAAATTTGATTATATTGGGGTATTTTAAATATGCAGGTTTCTTCTTTGGACGTCTGGGATTTCCGGAGGTGGTACTGCCTATCGGCATATCATTTTACACATTTCAGGCTATGTCCTATGTGATAGATGTGTACAGGGAAAAGGCAGCATCACAGAAGAATCTGCTTCGATTTGCACTTTATATTACTTTATTTCCGCAGCTCATTGCGGGGCCTATCGTGCGTTATGTAACCATCCAGATGCAGCTTGCTGAAAGAGAGAGCAATCTGGAAAATTTTGCGGAGGGCGCACGACGTTTTGTCATGGGTCTTGGGAAAAAAGTCCTTCTTGCCAATCAGGCGGGGCTTATATGGGACGAAATCTCGTCTATGAATATCGATCAGATGCCGGCAGCGACGGCGTGGCTGGGCGCAATTGCCTTTACCTTTCAGATTTATTTTGATTTTGGCGGTTACTCGAATATGGCAATCGGTCTTGGACGAATGTTCGGTTTTCATTTTGAAGAGAATTTCAATTATCCGTACACTGCAAAGAACATTACCGACTTTTGGAGAAGATGGCATATTTCGCTGAGCACATGGTTTAAAGAGTATGTGTACATTCCGCTGGGTGGAAATCGCAAAGGAATGAGCCGTCAGGTGGTAAATATTTTTATTGTTTGGGCGCTGACCGGATTTTGGCATGGCGCCAGCTGGAATTTTCTGTGGTGGGGTGTGTATTTCGGTATTCTGCTGATTTTAGAAAAAGTATTTTTGCTGCGGGTTTTGGAAAAGCTGCCGTGTTTTGTGCAGCATGCGTACGCGCTGTTTTTTATCGTGCTGGGCTGGGTCATTTTTGCTCTGACCGATGGTACAACGTTTTTCACCTATTTGAAGGCCATGGCTTTTTGCAGTGGTCTTTGGAACGGGCGAAGCGGGTACTTCCTTGCAACGTCTGGGATGCTACTTGTCATCATGGCTTTTGCGTCTACGCAGTTTCCATCAAAATGTGCAAGAGCGCTGCTTGGAAAGCTTCAGAGAAAGCCAGCAGTTTATCTGACTGTAAAGAATGTCACATATTTGCTGATTTTAACAGCATCTATGGCGTTTTTAGTCAGCGATACATATAATCCGTTTCTGTATTTCAGGTTCTGATAGGAGGCGTGTGGAAGATGAGAAAGAAAGATGACATTATCATGACTGTGCTGTTTGCTGGATTTCTGCTGATTCTTCTCCTGGGAGGAATCTTCCTGAAGGATAAGGTTTTTTCTGACAACGAAAACCGGATGCTGCAGCAAGCGCCGAAATTTACCGCAGAACGTGTGCTCTCAGGAGCGTTTGAGGAGGATTTTCAGCGGTATATGGACGATCAGGTACCGCTTCGCAACCAGTGGATTTCTGCAAAGACTGCCTTACAGCGGCTGTTATTGAAAAAAGATATCGGCGGCGTTTATCTGGGTAAGGATGGCTGGTTTATAGAAAAACTCACCGAAGAACAGATGGATCACCAACAGTTTTTAAAGAATCTGCAGGGGATAAAATCCTTTTATGAGGAGTTGCCTTCTGACATGGAAAAATCCGTTATGTTGGTGCCGACTACTGGCGCGGTGATGGGAGATAAGCTGCCTGGCGGGGCTGCTTGCTTTGATGAGGCGGCTTACGCAAAAGAAGCAGCGCAGCAGCTGACAAACTGCGGTTATGTGGATCTTTACGAGACCTTTAGCTTCATTGCAGGCCGCGGAAATACCCAGCTTTACTATAGGAAAGATCACCACTGGACCACAGACGGGGCGGCTATTGCCTTTGGTGTGTGGAAGCCGTGGCTGGATTTTTTGGGAACGGAAGAAAACGTGCTGACTGAGGATTTTCAGGGCACGCTGTATTCTAAAGTCCTCTGGGACGATGGTCATCGGGATACCATCAGTGCGTTTACAGCGCTGGAGCAGGATGGCTACAAAGTGACTGCAGACGGCAAGGCGCTGCCGGGAGGCATGTACCAAAGGCAGTTCCTTGAGAAAAAGGATAAGTACGCTGTGTTTTTCGGCGGAAATTACGGCAGACTTGCCATTGAAACAGGAAAGAAGGAAACCGGGCAGAATCTGCTGATTATCAAGGACTCCTTTGCCAACTGTTTTGCACCTTTGGCGGCATACCATTACGACAACGTATATATGGTAGATTTGCGCTATTTCAGTGGCAATCTGGCAGAATACGCAGCGGAACAGGGCATTACCGAGGTGCTGACGCTCTACAGTATGGAAAATATGATAAACGACAGGAACTTGTCAGCGCTTTCAGCAGGGGGAATGATTCTTTCGTAAAAAGAAAACTTCCTCTTGAAAGTCGGGCGGATTTGTCGCATAATAGAAATGATAGGACTGTTTGTCCCAAGGATAGAAGGAGACGGACAGTCCATTTTTTTAGTAGAGGAGGCGTTTGTTTATGCCAATTAAAGTACCAAATAATTTACCGGCAATTGAGACCTTGACTTCGGAGAATATCTTCGTCATGACCGATACCCGTGCCATGACACAGGATATCAGACCGCTGCAGATTTTGATTCTCAACCTGATGCCGACCAAAATAGATACGGAAACGCAGCTGACAAGACTCCTTGGAAATACACCGTTGCAGGTGGAACTGGAACTTTTGCAGACCAGTACTCACAAGGCGTCCAATGCGTCGCAGGAGCATATGATTGCTTTTTACAAGACTTTTGATCAGATAAAACATAAAAATTATGACGGAATGATTATCACAGGCGCACCGGTGGAACTGCTGCCCTTTGAGGAAGTGGACTACTGGGATGAGCTTTGCGAAATCATGGAGTGGTCCAAGCGTCACGTTCATAGCACATTTCACATTTGCTGGGGAGCGCAGGCAGGACTTTACTACCACTATGGCATTGAAAAGAGAAAGCTGCCGAAGAAGCTTTCCGGCGTGTATAAGCATACTCTGGATTACAAAAAAGGCATGCTGTTCCGCGGCTTCGACGATGAGTTTTTTGTGCCTCATTCCAGAAACACTACGGTGGACAGGGAAGATGTGGAGAGAATTTCGGAACTGGAAATCATTTCCACTTCCGACGAAGCGGGAATCTATGCTATCAAATCCAGAAATGATAAGCAGATTTTTATCATGGGGCATTCGGAATATGACGGCGATACTCTGCTGAAGGAATATTTGCGTGACAAGAATGCAGGTCTTAATCCTGATGTGCCGTGCAACTATTTTCCTGAAGATGACGACACCAAAGAACCTATCGTAAAGTGGCGCTCATCGGCCAATCTGCTTTACTGCAACTGGCTGAACTATTTTGTATACCAGACAACCCAGTATGATGTGAATCAGATTAACGATGCGACCTTGTCCGATGCATTTACGCAGAAGGCTGACTGCAAAGTTGCCAAGTTTGGAGGCACTTCGCTTGCTGACAGCGGGCAGTTCAAAAAGTGCGCCGCTATTATTGAAGAGGATACGGCAAGAAAGTATATTGTTGTGTCTGCACCGGGAAAGCGGTCTGCAGATGACGTAAAAGTGACTGATTTGCTCATCGCCTGCATCGAAAAGAAAGGCGAGCAGGCAGAAGAAATTCTTGACAAAATCCAGTCCAGATACAAGGTTTTGGTCAGAGGACTTGGTGTGAAACTCGATATTGATCAGGAGTTTAACCAGATTAGAAATGCGTTGTCAGATAATACCAAATCTGACTATATCATCAGCCGAGGTGAATATCTTAACGCTAAGATTATGGCAGCATATATCGGGGCGGACTTTATCGATGCAAAAGACCATATTTTCTTAAAGGAAGATGGGACTTTCGATGAAGAAAAAACCAAAAAGGTTCTTGGTAAAGCGCTGGCAGAAACTAATCGTGCAGTAATTCCGGGTTTTTACGGGACGCTTCCGAGCGGAGAGGCTAAGACCTTTGCAAGAGGCGGTTCTGATATTACAGGTGCTATCGTGGCTGCGGTAGCAGGTGCAGACCTCTATGAAAACTGGACTGATGTATCGGGACTTCTTATGGCAGATCCTAGGATTGTAGATAACCCACGCAGCGTGCCGGTGATTACTTATAAAGAACTGAGGGAGCTTTCCTATATGGGCGCCGCCGTTCTTCATGAGGATACGGTTTTCCCTGTAGTAAAGCTGGAAATTCCAATCAACATTAGAAATACCAATAAGCCGCAGGAGCACGGCACGCTGATTGTAAAGAATGCGGACTATTACCAGAGCAGTCTGGAAATCTCCGGCATTTCCGGAAAGACAGGCTATACTGCAATCCTAATCGAAAAGGGAAAGATGAGCGAGCAGCCGCAGCTTCGTGCAGAGATTTTGGAAATCTTTGATGAGAGAAAAATCGCTGTCAAGAATATCCTGTCCAGTATCGACTCTCTCAATATCATCGTCCATGAGTTTGACGTGAGAGATTGCATTTCTGTGCTTACCGAAGAAATCTGGGACAAAGTGCCCCAGGGAACAGTGACGGTTACCAGCGATGTGGCTTTAATTGCCATCGTCGGACGGGAGCTTGGCACTTCGCCAGCTGTTGCCGTAAAGGTGCTTGGTGCTCTGGCAAACCGCAAAATTAATGTGAAGCTTATAGACCACGGCGCACAGAAAATCAACATGATGGTCGGTGTGAACAGCGCAGACTATATGGCTGCAATTCAGGCGATTTATACAGAATTTGCGAGGGTGGAACAGTAAACAATGATTATTAAAAAAGCAATTTTACATATTATGGACTTTAACTCGGATATTTGTATCTTTTCTCAGAAAGAGCTGGAAATTGGCGATTATGGAACGGGTGAGTTTATAGAAAAACATTTGCTGCGCATTATGGAAGATTCGGCAAAGAAAAAAGGTGAGTTTTTAGAGTATAGTATTTTAAAACAGACCTTGGACCGGTATCTTTCTGGAAATATCGATTTTGCGGAGTTTTCTACGGCGGCGGGCAATCTGCTTCATGACCAGATTTCTCAGGCTGATGAGCCGGAATCCATGGATTTTCTGGTATGCCAGTTTACTGAAGAAAGCAGGGAATATATCGGACTTCTGCTGCTTCCCAACAAGACTGCTTACACGCACCAGGTAGAAAACGGTCAGGAAGGTGTTGCCAACAAAATTATCCGTTATTTCACTATGCTGCCAGGTACCAACCAGAAGATTTCCTGTTATGCGATTATCGACACAGAGGATTTGTCGGTGGTGGTTTGTGATAAAAAACGTGCTATTAACGGAGATGAAGTTATGGTGCTGCCTGATAAGGTTTTGCAGTGTACTTATGGTCAGTCGGCAAGAGAAACTGTGCGCATGATTAAAAAAATCACCAGTGAAGTGGCAGAGGAATACGGCAGCAATTCGGCTGTGGCTGTGAGCCGAGCGAAAAGCTGCATCATTGAGCGTGCGGAGCAGAACGTACCTTTTACGCCATCGGATCTTTGTGAAGAGGTGTTTCACGACAACGAGGTGATGAAAAAGACTTTCAGGCAGAAAGCAATGGAGGCGGATATGCCGCCGAAAATTTCTGTAGAAAACCCGAAAGTTGTCAAGAGTATTCGCAGCCACAAGATAAAGACTGACACTGGCATTGAAATCAAAATTCCGACGGAATATCTGGAAAACAGTAGATATGTAGAGTTTACCAATAATCCGGACGGAACCATTTCTATTGCTCTGAAAAATATCGGAAAGATTGTGAACAGATAAATGATTTTAAATACAGGAAACAGAACAGACATACCGGCCTTCTACAGCAAGTGGTTTTACCGCCGCCTCAAAGAAGGCTTTGTCTTTGCAAGAAACCCATATCAGTCTCAGCAGGTGACCCGTTATCTCCTGGATCCGACCGTCATTGACTGCATTACCTTCTGCACAAAGAATCCTGCGCCTATGCTGGAAAATTTGGAGCAGCTAGCACCTTTTCGCCAATTTTGGTCGGTGACGATTACGCCTTATGGAACGGATATTGAACCATATGTACCGCCTGCTGATGTTGTAATGGAAAGCTTTTGCGCTCTTTCTGAAAAGGTAGGAAAAAGCTGTGTCAGCTGGCGGTACGATCCGATTTTTATTACGGAAAAGTATTCAGTAGATTTTCATTTGGAAGCCTTTGAGAATATGGCAAAAAAGCTTTCCGGTTACACAGAGCATTGTGTCATCAGCTTTCTAGATCTTTATGATAAGACCAAGCGAAACTTTCCGGAAGGGAAGACCGTGTCAAGAGAAGACCGGCTGCGCCTTGGTGAAGCCTTTGTAACGATTGCGGAAAAAGAAGGCATGAAACTGTACCCTTGCGGTGAAGGTGATGAGCTTGCGCAGTTTGGCGCTGACTGCAGCGGTTGTCAGAGCCAGAAAGTGCTCGAAAAGGCCATAGGACTGCCCTTATCGGTTCCAAAATCTGCCATGACAAGAGATGGTTGCAGCTGTATTTTGGGCAGCGATATCGGTGCGTACAATACCTGCGGACACGGCTGTCTTTATTGCTATGCTAACTACGACAGGGAGACTGTGGAGTACAATATGAAACAGCACGATCCTTTTTCACCTTTTTTAATCGGGGATTTTATGGATGGGGATATTATAAAATCCTGCGAGCAGGAAAGCTGGATTCGCTGGCAGATGTCTTTGGATGAACTGCTGTAATTTTATTTCAGGAAGTTACCTCTTTGGTCAGCTGGCAAAGGGATCCCTACCCCATCTGCCGCTCTAGTGCATAGATTTGGGGAAAATCGTAAAAATATGCACATAGCTGTGCGTAAATTTAAAAGAATCATTAAAAATATGCACATATGGGGCACCTTTCAGCGCATAACTAGCCAGTATTGAGTGGATTTGTGCATATTTTTTGTGATTTACTCGAAAATCTGCATGGATTTCTGAGAAAATGTGCATATTTTGATGGAAAATTTGGATTATATGCACGTGAAGTCTTTGCTATGAAGAAGTGAACGGGCGGGCTTTTCATTGCGCCGTATTTATGATAGAATAATAAATAAGAAAGAAAAGGAGTTTGAGCAATGCAAATTACAGATAGAGTAAAAAATTGTAACGGATGTGAGGCCTGCACCGTCGGCTGCAAGTATGCCTGCATCAAAATGGAAAGAGACGAAAACGGCAATAAGAAACCGGTCATCAACGAGGACGGCTGTTCCAAGTGCAACAACTGTGTTCTTTACTGTCCGGTCTTCAACCCGGTGGATTTGCCGGAGTTTGAGAATTTTTACGAGTATAAAGATGAGTATTATGAAAGGGATATGGCAAAGGTTTATAGAGAAACCATGCGCCAGCTAAAGGCGGGCACTACTACGGAGTTTGTAGGAACTCTGTGTCAGATTGCTGCTCTGAAATCCCTGATGGGAGATAAGCTGAGCCACGACCTTCGGATTTTCCCCCTTCACTGCGATCCGGAAAATCCAAGAAGACCGGAGTGCGCAGCATGTCCTTTTTATAAGTAATGCTTAGTAATTTTATCATAGCCCTGGAAGCGGTACTTCCCATGTTCATCCTCATGGCGATTGGCGTAGCGGTCAAAGAAACAAAGCTGATGGAGCCGCCTGAAATCAAGAAGATGAACCATATGGTCTTTGTGGTATTTTTTCCAGCCATGATGTTTCACAGCCTTTACGGAAAAGACCTTGGGAAAGCCTTTAACGGAAAACTGCTTGCCTTTGGTGTCATTGCAGTGCTGGTAATCTATGCAGTAGCTATGGCGGTGACTTTTGCTGTAGAGAAGAATCCAAAGAGCAGGGGTGCTATGATTCAGGGACTCTACCGGAGCAATTTTGTCATCATGGGGCTTCCCATTGCGGTGAATCTTCTTGGCAGAGAAAACCTAGGTGTAACTGCTATGATGGTAGCGGTGATAGTACCTATGTACAATGTGATGGCGGTGATTACCCTGGAGCTGTTTCGGGGAGGAAACCCCAGCCCCAGCGAGATTGTCAGAAAAGTGTTGACCAATCCATTGATTTTGGGTGCAATGGCGGGACTGGCAACAGTGATTTTTAAGATTCGACTTCCAGAGATGCTGGAAGATGTTATCAGCGATATGGCAGCTGTAACAACCCCTCTTGCACTTGTCATTTTGGGCTCTTCCATTGATTTTAAGGAGATGGGAAACAGGGGCAAGAATCTCTTTATCTGCGTCATCGGAAGGCTGGTGGTGATTCCGGCAGTTGGGCTTTGCGCAGCGGCGCTTTGCGGATTTCGCGGTATTGAGTTTGTGACGCTGCTCGCTATGTTCGCATCCCCTGCGGCGGTATCCTCTTTTACGATGGCGCAGTCCATGGACAGCGACGGACAGTTGGCGGGAGAAATTGTAATTTTTACCACGGCATTTGCAAGTTTTACCATGTTTTTATGGATATTCCTGTTTAAAAACTTGGGAATGTTTTAAAATATGAATGAGAGATAAAGGAGAAAAAAGCGATGAGTGATTGTAATCATGATTGTGGATCCTGCAGTGCAACCTGCGGAGAAAGACAAGAAGATCCGGGCATCAAGAAAGCCCCGATGAACGATTTGTCTGATGTGAGAAAAGTAATCGGTGTTGTCAGCGGTAAGGGCGGCGTAGGTAAATCCTCCGTAACTTCCATGCTGGCAGTCGCTGCAAAGAGACAGGGCAAGAACGTTGCCATTTTAGATGCGGACATTACTGGCCCGTCCATTCCAAAGGCTTTCGGTCTTACTGAAAAAGCGCAAGGTAACGACCAGATGATTCTGCCGTCGGTAACTGGCAGCGGCATTAAGGCGATGTCTATCAACCTGCTTCTCGAAAATGAAACCGATCCGGTTGTTTGGAGAGGTCCGATTCTGGGCGGCGTGATCGAGCAGTTCTGGAGCGATGTATGCTGGGGTGATGTAGATGTGATGTTTGTCGACATGCCGCCGGGAACCGGTGATGTGGCGTTGACTGTATATCAGAGCCTGCCTGTAGACGGCATTATTATCGTAACTTCTCCGCAGGAACTGGTAGGCATGATTGTGGAAAAAGCTGTGAAGATGGCGGAACTGATGGATATTCCTGTTCTTGGAATCGTAGAAAACATGTCCTATTTCAAATGTCCAAGCTGCAATGAAAAGCACATGATTTTCGGTGAAAGCCACATTGAAGAAGTAGCTGCAAAGCACGGCATTCCAAACGTTGCCAAGCTGCCGATGGATATGGAGGTTGCAAAGGCATGCGACAGCGGCCGCATTGAAGATTATGTGAGCGAGGAAATGGAGCGGCTGGCAGCACAGCTGTAAAAGGTGAACAAAATGAAGAAAAGTCTTATAAAAAAGTTGTTGCTATATCTGGTGATTCTGGCTGGTGTTTTCGTTTTTTGTGCCTGTGGAGATGCAGAAGTGACTCTTCAGATGGGAGAGACTTCCGTCATTTCTGAAAAGGCTGAGATTACGCCCAAGAATGTGCTGGTAACGCCGCAGGTTTATGCGCCTCTTACTCAGAACTTCAGTATGGGCTGGGAAGCTGGTAAAGATGAGAGCTTTGTTGTGGTAGAAGCTACTGTAAAAAATCTGGCAGCAGAGGATATGACTCTTGCAGATATCTGCGCTTTCAGGCTGGAAAGAGACGAAGAAACCTTTACAGAACAGATGACGGCAGCCGTTGATGAAGGAGGCAAGACGCTGACATCCTACCCGACTATCAAAGCTGGGAAAGAAAGCACGGTGTATTTTGTCACAAAGCTGGAAGAATCAGAGACTAGTGCAGGCAACATGATAGCAGCATTTGCTTTCGATACCGATAAAGATAAAGCTTCATATAACTACAGACTTCCAATTGATACATCAGAGCCAGTAGCAGTATATCAGAAACTGGAATTGAAAGAGAAGGTTATTGTTGATGGGCTTTGTGAGTTGACCCCAGGTAAGCTGCGCTTTACCACAAAGATTGAGCCGGAAAACCCTGGCTATTTCTACAACTATTTTAAAGCCAGCAACAAGGACGAGAAACTTCTTGTTCTTTATGTGAAGGTGAAGAATCTTTCCAGCGAGAAGAAAGACGCTGACAGTTTTTATGGTGTTCGTATCGTGACGGAGGATGGGGAGAACTATATCGGCAATGTGGTGGCTGACGATGAAAACAAAGCCAACATCACCTCTTACGAGGATATCGGGAAAGGAAAAAAACGCGGGACTTACGGCATGGCAAGCATTCCAAAAGCTGCAGGAGACGGCAAGTGCAGTCTTTACCTGTATGCAGGCGGAAACTATTATTTGTATGAATATGAGAAATAGATGAGAAAGCCCTCGGCAGTATGTCCGGGGGTTTGCTGCTGCTTGCAAGTATGTGAAGAAAGCGCGGAAGATAATACGCAAGTAGGAAGAGGCACTTTAACCTAAATCGCTATTTTTCTAAAAAAGTGTATAAGAAGGTGGGCAATTTTTAACCGAAAAACAGAAAGCATTGAAAAAGTGTATAAGTCAGGGTAAGGTGTATTGCGGTACATCGTGAATTTTCCTTAAATCCTTATAGATTATGCAAGAATATCGAGATGTTGAGAAGTATCTTGCAGAAAATGCAAGCCATGCAGTGATGGAAGGCGAAAGTTTTATACATTTTTCAGGTAAAAATAGAAAATGGGTTAAACGAGGTACTAAAAAACAGCAAATCAACTAACGGTTCCTGTTCAAAAAAACGTATTGCCCTATAATAGAAGGGTAAGGAGGAAGGAATTTTAAATCAAGTAAAAATCGGCAGATTTATAGCAGACTGCCGCAAGGAGAAACACATTACCCAGGCACAGCTTGCGGAGAAATTGAACATTACCAACAGAGCAGTGTCAAAGTGGGAAACCGGAAAGAGTATGCCGGACGTATCCATCATGGTTGAACTATGCGGCATTTTGGGTATTACGGTCAATGAGCTTTTGAGCGGAGAAAGGATTTCCATGGAGCATTATCAGAAAAAAGCAGAAAAAAATTTAATTGAACTGCAGGAGAAAAAAGAAAAAGCAAGAAAGGCCCTAAACAGGGTGGAATTGATTTGGACTATCGCTACCGTATTGCTGGCACCTGTTCATTTTATGATTAATTATTATTATCCGCAAAATAATGGAACAGGCATCGGCCTATTAATCTTACTGATTGGTCTGTTCCTGTTCACGGGATATTTTCTGCGATATTATGAATTGCGGCTGAAGTAGTCTGGGAGCGCTAGACTTATGCATTGTCGGTCGGCTAAGTGCAGCAAGCTGACCGGCATAAACGCCTAAAATACAGCAAAAAACGCTGAGCACAGCGAAAATGATTCCGATGGGAATTTTCCTTCTTCAAACAGGGTTAGCGTTTCCAGTGAAAAAGTGGAAAAGGTTGTAAAACCGCCGCATACGCTGACTTTCAGAAAGAGCATGAGGGTCGGCGATACGTCTTTTTTGACTGAAGTCATACCGAACAGAAATCCTTACATGGTTTTCATAAAATAAATGAAAACAAAAATTACAATGAAAGCAAAAGCTAAACAGCCGTAATGGAACTCTTGATTTCTGTAAGATGACTGCGATGAATAAGATGGCTTTTTTTGAAGAGGCTCTTGCTTTGGCTTCATGCATCTCTTGCTCTGCTGCTGTTTATAAAGCAATGCCAGCGGATCAGTTTGATTTAAAATCCGCAGGTAAAATGAACGAACCCAGTCTATGTCTTCCTGATCACATAGATCTTCAGAAAATGCATCTTCTTCATGGGCCAGATAGTTTCGTATGTGGCGAAGGTGTTTCAGCTGCTTCAAATCAGAGTACCAGTTTGGAATGCCCTGACATTCCCGCGCGTAGGTTTTTTGCATTTTATCAATATAAAGCGTCACACCGTGGTTTTCACCATAGAGGTCGCCGCACAGCTTGTCCAGTCGTTTGAATTCTTCAAAGAATGTATAATTTAAATTTCTCATAACAAATCCTAACAGAAACGTTACAGCTTTTCGATATGTTTTTTAATCGCTTCAAAGCTGGTGTCGCTGATGCAGTGTTCCATGCGGCAGGCGTCTTCGTAAGCAAGGGATTCCTCTACACCCAGAAGTATCAGTGCTTTTGCCAGCACATTGTGCTTCTCATAGGTTTTTTCAGCGATAAATAGTCCCTGTTTTGTCAACTCAATCTGTCCATCACTGTCCACTGTCACAAAACCGTTTTCGCGAAACTTTTTCATGGCGACACTGACGGTAGGCTTAGAAAAACCCATTTCATTGACGATATCGATGGAACGGACCGAACCGTTTCTCTTCTTTAAAATATATATGGTTTCAAAATAATCTTCTGCAGATTGTTGGATTTTCATAACATGTCCTCATTTCATTTTTTCCTATTCTATCATAAAAAAAAAGTATTGACAAGAAGGTTAGGGTGTGCTAACCTATAAAAGCAATGAGTTAGAATAAACTAACTGGAGAGGAGGATAGGTCGATGAGTGTGGTAATTATTGGAGGACACGAGCGAATGGAGCGCAGGTATCAGAAAATATGTGAGGAATACGGGTGTACTGCCAAAGTTTACACCAAGGAAAAGGGCGCCATGAAGAAAAAAATCGGCTCACCGGATTTATTGATTTGTTTTACTACTACAGTATCGCATAAAATGGTACATGCGGCGTCTCAAGAGGCAAAGCGAGGCGGATTTCCGATTGCACATTGTCACAGCAGCAGCGGCTACGCTTTGGCAGAAGTGCTGAAGCAGCAGATACCTGCGTCTTTGAATCCGTTAGTTAGGTAGTGCTAACTATTGCAGCAAGAACACATGTAAGGAGGAATTATGATGCCTTTATCCATGGCAAAACCGGGTGAAACCGTAACAATAAAGAAAATCGGCGGTAAGCCTGAAGTCCGTCAGCATATGGCAGAACTCGGGTTTGTGGTAGATGAGACGGTAACCGTTGTCAGCGAAGTCGGTGGAAATATGATTCTGCAGGTAAAAGATAGCAGAATTGCTTTGGGCAAAGATATGGCCGGAAAAATTATGTTTTAAATTGGGAGGTAATGATGCGTACTTTAAAGGAAGTAAACGTAGGAGAAACTGTTTCAGTGGAGAAAATTAACGGAGCAGGCGCAGTAAAAAGAAGAATTATGGACATGGGGTTGACAAAAGGAACGACTGTTTATATCAGAAAAGTTGCTCCGCTGGGTGACCCTATTGAATTGACTGTCAGAGGATATGAACTCAGTATCAGAAAAGCGGATGCTGAAATGATAGATGTTAAATAAGGGAGGAAGAAAGAATGCAGTACAAAATAGCCCTTGCCGGAAACCCAAACAGCGGTAAGACGACTTTATTTAACGCCTTGACAGGAAGCGCCCAGTATGTGGGCAACTGGCCTGGCGTAACCGTAGAAAAGAAAGACGGAAAACTGAAAGGACATAACGATGTTATTATTCAGGACTTGCCGGGCATTTATTCCCTGTCCCCATATACCTTAGAAGAAGTTGTGTCCAGAAGATATCTTGTCACTGAAAAACCGGACGCAATTTTAAATATTATCGATGGCACCAACATCGAAAGAAATCTGTACTTAACCACACAGCTCATCGAGCTGGGGATTCCTGTGCTGGTGTGCGTCAACATGATGGATCTTGTCAGAAAGAACGGAGATAAGGTTGACCTTGACAAGCTTAGCAAAGAACTGGGCTGCCAGGTTCTTCCAATCAGCGCCTTGAAAGGGGAAGGCTGCATCGAGGCAGCAGAAAAAGCGCTGAAAATCGCAGAGAAACATAAGACAGTAGATATGCCTCACGTATTTACTGGAAGCGTGGAACATGCCATTGCGCATATTGAAGAATCCATCTCACTGATGGTCGATCAAAATTTCCTGCGCTGGTATGCAATTAAAATCTTTGAGAGAGATGAAGATGTTTTAGATACGCTGAAAATAGATGCCGATTTATTAGAACATTTGGAAGAACATATCAAAGACTGCGAAACGGAACTGGACGATGAAGCGGAAAGCATCATCACCAATCAGAGATACGCCTATATCAGCAAAATCGTCAGCAGTGCAGTCGTAAAAAAAGAAAGACGCGAAAATCTGACTATTTCTGATAAAATTGACAGGATTGTTACCAATCGAATTCTAGCACTTCCAATTTTTATCGTGGTTATGTGGCTGGTATACTATATCGCCATGTCTACAGTCGGTGCTATGGCAACGGATTGGACCAACGATGTACTCTTTGGAGATATTGTACCACCTGCAGTTTCCGGATTCTTAGAAGGAATCGGCTGTGCAGACTGGCTGGTCGGCTTAATTGTAGATGGCGTCGTTGCCGGTGTAGGCGCAGTGCTTGGATTTGTACCGCAAATGTTAGTGCTGTTCATTCTGCTGGCGTTCCTGGAAAGCTGCGGCTACATGGCAAGAATTGCCTTCATTATGGATCGAATTTTCCGCAGGTTCGGACTTTCTGGAAAATCTTTTATTCCGATGCTGGTCGGTGTTGGCTGTGGTGTGCCGGGCGTTATGGCTTCAAGAACCATCGAAAGCGACCGGGACAGAAAAATGACTGTTATGACGACAACCTTTATTCCGTGCGGCGCAAAGATGCCGATTGTAGCGCTCATTGCAGGCGCGCTCTTTGATGGAGATGCATGGGTGGCAACAAGTGCGTACTTTGTAGGTGTTGCCGCTATCGTAATTTCAGGAATCATCCTGAAGAAGACAAAGATGTTTGCGGGAGAACCTGCACCGTTTGTGATGGAACTTCCGGCATATCATATGCCGACCATCGGTACACTTCTTAGAAGAATGTGGGAAAGAGGCTGGTCTTTTATTAAAAGAGCTGGTACAATTATCTTATTATCCACAATCGTAATCTGGTTCCTGTCCAACTTCAGTGTACAGGGCGGATTCCATATGATTTCCGACGTATTGGAACAGGATACGACACTGCTTGCAAATCTGGGGACACTTCTTGCATGGATTTTCGTTCCACTGGGATTCGGAAGCTGGAAAGCGACCGTTGCGGCTATTACCGGTCTTGTAGCGAAGGAAAACGTAGTTGGTACATTCGGCGTACTTTATGGATTTGCAGAAGTTGCTGAAGATGGTGCAGAATACTGGAGTGCATTGTCCGCAGACTTTACCGCAGCAGCAGCTTACGCATTCTTAGTATTCAATCTGCTCTGCGCTCCATGCTTTGCGGCAATGGGTGCAATTAAGAGAGAAATGAACAACACCAAGTGGTTCTGGTTTGCAATCGGTTATCAGACAATCCTTGCTTATCTGGTATCTATGTGTGTATATCAGTTCTGGACAGCTTTCGCCGGCGGCGGATTCGGAATCGGAACAGTCGCAGCAATTGTAGCGGCAGCGTTCATCATTTATATGTTGGTTCGTCCGGCTTCTCAGAGCACTGAAAGTATTAAAAAAGTTGCGTATAAGAATAATAAAGCGGCATAAAAAATATGGAGGGGTGATAGCATGAATGCAGCAACGATTGGCGTATTACTCATTGTAGTAATACTGGCAGGGCTTGCGCTTTGGTCGATTATCAAGAGCAAGAAAAATGGCGGCGGCTGTGCAGGCTGCGATGGCTGCGGCGGTGGCTGCAGTCACTGCAATGTTGAAAAGGGAAATTGAAGAGAACATGAAAGAAAAGGACGGTGCGCCAAATGACGTACCGTCCCTTTGATATTGTACTAGATAATCTCTGCGATTTCTTCAAAACTCTTTTTCTTTAGTATAGGAAGTTTGTAGTTAGGATCAGGTTTACCCACGACAAGAACCATAACCGGAGTTTCCCCTTCCGGACGCCCGAGAAGGGTGCGAAGGAAGGTTGGCGGTGCCGGTGTATAGGTCAGACTGGCAAGACCGGCGTTTCGCAGCGCATTGATCAGAAAACCGATGGAAATACCGATGGATTCGTTGACATAATAATTCTGATCTTTGGTACCGTCTTCCAATGTTTTGTACCATTCCTTGAAGATAACGATGAGACAAGGTGCTTGTGTAAGGAAAGGCTTTTCCCAGTTGACGTCCAGCTTGTCAAGGTCAGCTTGCCATTCGGCAGTAATTTTGCTTTCGTAAAATTTCTTTTCGACTTTTTCGGCTTCTTCTCGAATTTTTGCTTTCATAGCCGGATCGGTTACGATACTAAAATGCCAAGGCTGCTTGTCTGCACCGTTAGGGGCAGTTCCCGCAGTTAAAACACAGTTTTTAATCACTTCCATGTCAATGGGATCTGGCAGGAATTCTCTGTATGTACGGCGCTTGCGGGATTCTTCCAAAAGTTTTTTCGATTTCTCTTTCATGAAAAAATACCTCTTGTAAAATAACTAAGAAAAGAATAGCACAGTTTTTTTGACAATGCAAGGTATAATTGTTATACTTGAACAAAAAATATTCATATATATTGTGGTTTATAAACATGAAACGCTGTTTCTCTGTACAGTGGAACAGTGCATGCATTCACCAAAAATACACAAAAACATCATAAAAAAATGTGAAAATCCTGTTGACATTAGGGCAGAATAGGACTATATTATATATTGTGATTAGCACTCAAAAGAAGTGAGTGCTAATAAGGAGAAGCGTTATGGAATTAACAGATAGAAAATTGAAGATTTTACAGGCCATTATCAGTGACTATGTCAGATCAGCAGAGCCTGTGGGTTCCAGAACCCTCTCGAAGAGATTTGATCTAGGTATCAGTCCAGCCACAATCAGAAATGAAATGAGTGACCTGGAGGAGATGGGATATCTGACCCATCCGCATACTTCGGCTGGTAGAGTTCCTTCTGATAAGGCGTACAGATTATATGTGAATAAGCTGATGGAGAAACGTGAGCTGAGCCCGATTGAGAAAAATCTCATTGCAGAAAAACTCAGGGCAGATGTCAGCGAATTTGATGAGACTATCAAGCACGCTGCCAGAATCCTTTCAGAGATTACCAATCTGACTTCTTTTGCGATGACGCCGACCAAAAATGAGGATACCCTGAAGTTCATCAACCTATTGCCGGTGGATGAGACTACAGTGGTTTTGATGATCGTGTCAGAGAGTGGAAAGATTTCTAATACAGCCCTAAGAATGCGGGTACCATATACCGAAGAAGGACTGCAGATTCTGGCAAAGAATATGACCTATAATTTTAACGGCAAGAAGATTACAGATGTTCTGAAAGAACACATTATCGCAAGTTTTGAGTCTGACATAGAGGCGATGAGCAAGCTGGCTGAGAATATCATGCCAAACTTTATGAAGACATTGGAAGATATGCTCAATGTGAATCTCTATATGGATGGACTTACTAATATATTCGACATTCCGGAATATAACGATCTGGAAAGGGCAAAGAGCTTTCTTTCGCTTCTGGATAAGAAAGAAGACTTTGCGAAGAAGTTAATGGAGAGAGAAGATGGTATCATCGTTACCATTGGAGATGAAAATGCTGATGATTTGATGAATGATTGTTCCATGATTACGGCAACCTATCATGTAGATGGCAAGATGGTCGGCAAGATTGGCGTTATCGGACCGACTCGTATGAAGTATGGAGAAATTACTTCTATCATCGAGTATCTGACTGACAATCTCAGCAGCACATTTCAACTAGAAGGCGGTGAAGACGAAGAGTGAGTGAGGAGACTAAGGTGAACCAGGAAGAATTAAAAGAAGAACTGAACCAAGAAGAAGCAGTAGAAATGGAAGAAAAAGAAATTCCGGAAGATGATAATGCTGAGGAATCCTGCGAAGAGCAGACTGAAACCAAAGAAGAGACATCTGAGGAAGACGAGGCGCTGAATACCAAATATCTTAGATTGATGGCAGACTTTCAGAACTATAAGAGACGGGCAGAAAAAGAGAAAGGCGATATTTATGCCTATGCCAATGAGAAAATTATTGTAGAACTTTTGACCGTCATGGATAATTTTGAAAGAGCGCTGCAGCACGAATCCGCAGACGAAAGCTTTGCAGAAGGCATGAAAATGATTTTCAAACAGCTGACTGACGTATTAGAAAAAGCCGGTCTGGAAGAGATCAAGGCACAGGGCGAGGATTTCGATCCGAACTTCCACAATGCTGTCATGACTGAAGACAATGCAGAGTATGAAAGCGGCAAAGTGACAGAAGTGCTTCAAAAGGGATATTTGCTTAATAAGAAGGTTATTAGACCTTCGATGGTTAAAGTCAATAATTAACTTGTCAAATTGTCCCACAGCGTTGTTGCTCTTGATGTTTCGCTTCTCACGTACCAGGAGTACGCTCCGAGGCTCAACATCTTCGGCGCCTAGCTGTGAAACAATTTTACGGCGTTAATTAAAAGGAACGGCTTTAACGAAACTAATGTAAAAAAAGAAAATTTATTATAATCCAAAAGGAGGAATTTTAAATGGCTAAAGTAATCGGTATAGATTTAGGAACAACAAACAGTTGCGTATCCGTGCTGGAAGGTGGCGATCCTGTCGTAATCGCAAATGCAGAGGGTAACAGAACTACACCATCTGTAGTGGGTTTTGCAAAGAATGGTGAAAGACTGGTAGGTGAAACTGCAAAGAGACAGGCAGTAACCAACCCGGACAGAACCATTGCGTCCATCAAGAGACACATGGGTGAAGACTACACTGTAGAAATCGACGGCAAGAAATATACGCCGCAGGATATTTCTGCAATGATCCTTTCCAAGCTGAAGGCGGATGCAGAGGCTTATTTAGGTGAAAAAGTAACAGAGGCAGTTATCACTGTTCCTGCTTACTTCTCCGATGCCCAGAAGCAGGCAACTAAGGATGCAGGTAAAATTGCAGGTCTGGAAGTAAAGAGAATCATCAACGAGCCGACTGCTGCATCTTTGGCATATGGTCTTGACAAGGAAGAAGGGTCTCACAAGATTCTGGTATATGACCTGGGCGGTGGTACTTTCGACGTATCTATTCTGGAACTGGGCGACGGCGTATTTGAAGTACTGGCAACCAACGGTGATACCCACCTGGGCGGTGACGACTTTGACAATGCAGTGATGAACTTCCTGGCTGACAGCTTTGCGAAGGAAAACGGTGTAGATCTTCGTGCAGACAAGATGGCACTGCAGAGACTGAAAGAGGCAGCTGAAAAAGCGAAGAAAGAATTATCCAGTGCACAGACCACTAACATCAATCTGCCGTTTATTACAGTAACCGCAGACGGTCCGCTGCACATGAATATGGATCTGACCAGAGCGAAATTTGACCAGCTGACTGCTGATTTAGTAAAGAAATCAATCGAGCCAATGAAGAAAGCTATGGCAGACGCAGGTGTTACCAATGCTGACCTGGCAAAGGTTATCTTAGTCGGCGGTTCCACCAGAATTCCGGCAGTACAGGAAGCTGTTAAGAATGTAACCGGAAAAGATCCGTTTAAGGGTATCAATCCTGACGAATGTGTATCTATCGGTGCTGCTATTCAGGCTGGCGTATTAACCGGCGAAGTTAACGATGTACTGCTTCTGGATGTTACACCGCTGTCTCTGTCCATTGAAACACTAGGCGGCGTAGCTACTAAGCTGATTGAAAGAAATACAACGATTCCAACTAAGAAGAGTCAGATTTTTTCCACAGCTGCTGACAATCAGACTGCTGTAGATATTCACGTAATGCAGGGTGAACGCGAAATGGCTTCCGGCAACATTACACTGGGTCGTTTCCAGCTGACCGGCATTGCACCGGCTCCTCGCGGTATTCCGCAGATTGAGGTTACCTTCGACATCGACGCAAACGGTATCGTAAATGTTAGCGCAAAAGACTTGGGTACCGGCAAAATGCAGAACATTACTATCACTTCTTCCACCAATCTGTCTGAAGATGAAATCAACCAGAAGGTAAAAGAAGCAGAACAGTACGCAGAAGAGGACAAGAAGAGAAAAGCTGAAATCGAAGAAAGAAACAAGGCTGAAAATCTGGTATACGAAACAGAAAAGGCGCTGGGTGAATTAGAAGGCAAGATTTCTGATGATGAAAAGAAATCTGTAGAAGACGCAAAGGAAGACCTGAAGAAAGCATTAGAAGCAAACAATCCGGATGATATTAAGGCAAAGACTGAAGCTTTAACTGAAAAGTTCCATGCAATTTCCACCAAGCTTTACGAGCAGGCTGCGCAGGCACAGCAGGCGGCAGGCGGAGCAGGTTTTGATCCGAATATGGCTGGCGGATTTAATCCGAATGCAGGCGCAGATAGCGCAGCAGGTCCTGCAGGGGATAATGTTGTGGATGCAGATTACGAGGTTGTGGACGACGACAAATAAAATGCTTGCTAAAATCGCTTGTGGCGTTGTTGAAGCCCTAGCCCGATTTGCATGAGCAAATCGATGGTTGGCAAACCTGTGCACTACGAAAATTTTTCGACGTGAAAACAACTAGCTGCTAAATGAAATTTATGAATTTGCTCACGGCGGAGGGACTCCGTCGCGGGCAAATTTCTGCGTTATTGTAAATTAAGTAATGGAAGGTGAAAGTAATGGCAGAAAAACGAGATTATTATGAGGTCCTGGGGCTACAAAAGGGTGCCAGTGACGATGAAATAAAGAAGGCCTTCCGAAAGATGGCGATGAAGTATCATCCTGACAGAAATCCGGGTGATAAGGAGGCCGAAGAAAAATTCAAAGAAGTCAATGAGGCGTATGGTGTATTATCGGATGCTGATAAGAAGAGTAAATATGATCGCTTCGGTCATGCCGGTGTGGATCCAAATGCCGGTTTTGGCGGAGGTGGCTTTGGCGGCTTCGGCGGAAGTGGTGGCTTTGATGATATCTTTGATATTTTCGGCAATATGTTCGGTGGCGGAGGCGGCTTTGGCGGCGGCAGTGCCAGAAGGAACGGACCGAAAAAAGGTCGGGATCTGCAAAAGGCGATTACGATTGAATTTGAAGAAGCTGCTTTCGGAACAAAGAAAGAGATTAGTATTAATAAATATGTAAAGTGCAGCACCTGCAACGGCGAAGGAAATGCGCCCGGAACCGAGAAGAAAACTTGTGCAAACTGCGGCGGAACAGGTCAGGTTCATACCGTGCAGAGAACGCCGTTTGGGCAGTTTCAGAGCACAGGTCCGTGTCCTGAGTGCGGCGGTAAAGGTACTGTGATTGAGACACCGTGTCCTGACTGCAGCGGTAGCGGTAGAGTTCGCAAGACCATTAAAATCAACGTGGATATTCCTGCCGGCGTGGACAACGACAGCGTAATTCCAATCAGAGGGCAGGGTGAACCGGGAGAAAACGGCGGACCAAACGGAGACCTCTACGTTGTAATTACTGTAAAACCGCACAAGGTTTTCAGACGTGAACGTGACAATTTATACTTAGATATTCCAATCACATTTAATCAGGCGGCGCTAGGCGATGAAATCACCGTGCCAACTCTGGACGGCAAGGTTTCCTACAAAGTGCCTGCCGGAACACAGCCCAACACAGTATTCCGGTTAAAAGGCAAAGGGATGAAGAATGTACGCAGCGGCCGCATGGGTGACCTCTATGTGAAAGCAGTGCTGGAAGTTCCAACCAAGCTGAACGCAAAGCAGAAAAAGGTCATTGAGGATATGGGAAAAGCAGTAGACCATAAGTGCTATCAGAAAAAATCCAGCTTTGCGGAGAAGATGAAGGAACTGTTTAAATAGCAATTTTCGAGAGAAAAATAAGCGTGTATATGCTAAAAGCATATGCACGTTTTTTTGTAGATAAGAAAGTTAAGCTGGCATATTTCTTGCTTTTTTATTGATTAGAAACAAATGGAGGTACAGATATGTTTGATTTTCATTTTAGTATACCGACGGAAATCTATTTCGGAAAGGGATGTGAAGAGCGGGCTGGCGCTCTCATGGGCCAATATGCCAGCCGGGTACTGATGGTGTATGGAAGCGAGCGGATTTTTCAGATGGGGCTGGGTGAAAAACTGGTCTCATGGCTGGAAGAAGCGGGCTGCACTGTATTTCGATTAGGCGGAGTGAAGCCTAATGCGAGCACAGACTATATTCGCAGCGCGATAGAGCTGGTTCGCAGGAAACAGATTGACGGCATTTTGGCCATTGGCGGCGGCAGCGTCATGGATTCAGCGAAAGCCATTTCCGCAGGCGCTTATTTTGAGGGAGACATCGTGGAATTGTATTCGGATCCACAGGCTGAGCCGAGTCGATTCTTGCCTGTGGGTGCAGTGGTGACGATGCCGGCTACAGCCAGTGAATCCAATGAAATGTCGGTAATCAGTGACAGTATATCGGGAAAGAAAATTGCCCGGGCATTTGCCCAGTCAAAGCCTAAGTTCGCGTTACTTAATCCGGCGCTGACCCTTAGCATCAGCTGTTTTCAGACTGCCAGCGGAGGTTTCGACATCTTTGCGCACGCCTTTGAGCGGTATTTTGACTTAAACAGAAAGAGTAGTCTCTTGGATCGTATGACACTTGCGCTCATAAAAGAAGTGGTGGAAACTTTGCCTAAAGTGCTCAAAAATCCGGAAGACGAAGGGCTGCGCGCAGAACTCATGCTGGCGGCGACAGCAGCGCATAATGACATGCTTGGCCCGGGCGGTGATTTTGCCTGCCATGAAATCAGTCACCAGATCACAGAGACCTTCGGCGTGGCGCATGGCGCTGCTCTGGCCATACTAATTCCGGCTTGGTGCGAATCTGTCAGTCATCGCGCGCCACAACGCTTTTGTGAATTTTTCCGGGAAATCTTTGGCGTTGAGGGAACCTGCGAACAAGAGATTATCCAAAATGGAATTGCTGCCTTAGAGCGTTTTATTGCGGAGATTGGCCTTTCTCAAAGACTGGAAATAGAGGAAAGAGATTTTGCTAAGTTGGCTGAACAGACGCTGAATGGAAGACCGTTTATCGGATGGGGCCTGGCAGGGCTTTCTGCCGCAGATATAGAAAAAATTTATAGAAAATGCCTGGTATGTGTTGCATAAGCGCAACAGGTTTGCGAGTACACGCAACAAGATTTGTTATTTTCATAACAATTCCTTGCAAAAATCACATTTTTTCTTTGGCACAGTTTTTGCTCTAGTTAGAAATGTAATTATAAATTATGTCGGAATTTTTAAGGAGGAGAAAAATGAGTAAAGCGAAATCACTGGTTGCTCTTGCAAAAGGCGATGATATTCAGGCAAATGTAACAAAGGTATTTGACCTGATGGGCGGTGTTACCAATGTCATTCGCAAAGGGACTACTGTGGTTCTAAAACCAAACGCAGGACATGCGGAACCACCAGAAACTTCTGTATGTACCAATCCGGAGGTAGTAAGGGCGGTTATTCGCGAGGTAAAAAAGGCAGAACCGAAGAGAATTATCGTAGCGGAAGCTGCTGCAATTGGATGTGATACGATGGAATGCTTTAAGGTCAGCGGCATTCAGGCTGTTGCTGAAGAGGAAGGCGTTGAACTGATGGATATCAAACGCGACAAGGATTTGGTAAAGGTCGCAGTTCGCGGATTCCGCTCTAATATCGATTCCGTAAAGCTGCCTAGATTCCTGCTGGAAGCGGATCATCTAATCAACCTGCCGATTCTGAAGGCACATGCTTCCATGGTATTCTCCGGCGCGCTGAAGAATATCAAGGGAGTGGTACAGGACAAAGTACATATGGATATGCACAAGCAGAACTTGACGATGGCGATGATGGACGTGTGGTCCGTATGCCGCGCTGATATCAATATTATGGATGCGCACCGTGCAGCGTCTGGGTACAGCCCGCATATGCCGGTTCCAATTGAATCTCATATGATTTTGGGCTCTAAAGATCCGGTTGCCATCGACCGTGTTGCTTGTGAAGTGACCGGTATCGATACGACAGCCGTAGATTATTTCAAAGTAGCAGAAGAAACCGGTTTAGGAAACTATGCCATGGATCAGATTGAAGTCGTGGGCAATACCATCGAAGAGTCCTTCATGAAGATGTGGATTCCGTATATCGGAGATATGAGCACCAGATGGCCGGAATACGATGTAAGATGCAAAGGCGGATGCTCCAGCTGTCAGGCGCTGCTTGCCATTAATATGGAAGAACTCAAGGCGGTAAACGCTTACGATGAGAATGCCGGAATGACTGTTGTAATCGGCGGACTCAACGAAATTCCGGAAGACATTCCAGATGAAAAGATTGTACTTCATGGAAACTGCACCAAGAAATATCTGAAACAGCATCCTGGCGCATATCATATCCTGGGATGTCCTCCGAATGAACCGGCTCTGTATTTGACCATTCAGAGGCATGAAACAATTGATGGAACAGGTGATCAGGAGGATGAAATCATTCGTCCGTGCATGGCAAGAGATGCACAGGTATGGCACGATTACGTTTTCGCTAAATTTGAAGAATACAAAAAAGAAAATCCGGAGGCAAAATAATGGACGGTTATATCAGAGTAAAAGCTGGGAAGGAATTTTGGGATATTCTGAATCTCATTTTTACCGATGAATTCATGCAGAAACATACCAACTTTGAGAACTTTGAGTACTTCCGTTATTCCAGCGCGGTAATGTGCAGTTGGAGCGGGGAATATATGATTTATCCGGAAACTGTCTTCAATAATTTTGTGGTCGAAAGCACTGTTTTCAAGACTTGGGACGAGATGGTCATGAAAGCGGCGGACGAAAAATTTGAGAAGAAAATAAGCTAAAACTAAAATGATAAAGAGGAGATATAGATATGGCTGACAACAAACAAAAGCTCCAGTCTGAAAACACCAAATCTAACTTTGGTAAAGGCTGGCTGATCATATTTTATTCAATGATTATGTTTTTCTTTCTGATTGGCTTCTCTATCGATGGGCAGAATATCGTAATCGATCAGTGGATCAATGCGAACGGCGGCGGAGCTGATCCAACCGAATTAAAACCGCAACTGCTGAAATTGGCCATGTATGCCGGATTCATCGGCGTAGTTGCTTACTTTGTCATCGGTAGAATCCTGGTCAAGGTTGGAGGAAGAGCGCTCTCTGCAGCATGTCTTGCTTTAGCAGGCGCTTCCTACATCTACTACGGACATTCAACGACAACTACAGGATATTTCATCGGTTTAACGCTGGTTACAGTATTTATCAACGGCGCTGCTTACATCGGAGGCGGCAACCTGGTTACGCAGTGGTTCCCGAAGAAAAAGGGTCTGGCAAACGGATACACCACCATGGGTCACAATCTGGGCTCTGCATTTTATGTACCACTGATTAGCGGATTGATCGGTGCATTCGGCATTGCGAAAGGGATGATGATGCCTGGTATCGCTGCGATTATTATCGCTGTAATCGCTTACTTCATCATAAGAAACACACCGCAGGAAAGAGGTATGTATCCCGATAATGTATCAAAGGAAACATATGAATCCGAATATGCGCAGGAGACAGAAAACGGCGAACCAAGATGGACCGTCGCGAAGCTGTTAAAGACCAAAGAGATGTGGTTCGTTGCCATCATCATCGGCATCAACCAGCTGGTTACCACCGGCGTAATGAGCCAGATGGTTCCAAGAAACATCGAACTGGGTTTTGCGCCTGAAAAGGCTGTATGGTTAATGACAGTCTGCGCCGTTGTCGGCGTCTGCGGATCTTACGGATTCGGCTGGCTTGACCAGAAGCTGGGTGTTAAGAAGGCGGTCATCATGTTCCTGGTATGGTATTGTGCAGCTCTGGCTGTAAACTACGTCCTGAACAGTATGTTAGGCGGATATATCTGCGTGGCAATGGTAGGCGTAGCCATCGGCGCTGCCGCCAACTTCATGACTTCACTTCCTGCATCCGTATTCGGAAGACAGAGTTTTGACGTTGTATACTCCATCTACTTCCCGGTGATGCAGATCGTATTGATGATGAACTACTACATCAACGCGAAGGCCCTGGAATTGACCGGATCCCTGAGAGGCGCTTACCTGGTATTCATCGGTCTTTTAGTTGTCAATGTTGTACTGATCAACTGCTTCGATACGAAGAAGTACAACCTGGACTACAAGAGAGAAGAAGAGCTGGGTGCGTAAACAGTTTTAGAAAATCTGGACAGGCTGCTTCCGTAGTGAAGCGGCCTGCCCGTATATATAAACGGAAAGGTGGAATTTCACATGAGAAACGTAGTGATTACAGCGGGCTGCAGAACGCCGATTGGAGCGCTTGGCGGCCAGTTTAAAACTTTGACATCCTTAGATCTTTCTATTCCGGTCATGCAGAACCTCATCGAGCGCGCAGGCATTGATCCGGTTATCATCGAGGACGTAATTTGGGGATGCAACTATCAAAGAACCTATAAAGAAAACAATCTAGCCAGAGTAGCTGCAGTCAAAGCGGGGCTGCCGGTGACCGTTCCCGGTATCACCATTCACAGAAACTGCACCTCCTCCATGTCTTCCATTCAGTTCGGCTATTATCAGATTAAAGCTGGTGAAGCGGACTGCATCATGGCAGGAGGCGCGGACAGCATGAGTACGGCGCCGCATATGGTATTCAACGCTCGCTACGGGCAGAAATACGGCCATATGGAGCTTCGGGATTCTATGTGGGATTCTCTGACTAATCTGGGTGTAGGCCCTGCCATGGGTATCACGGCAGAAAATGTGGCGGACGAGTACGACGTGACCAGAGAACAGATGGACGCCTATGCTCTGCGTTCTCAGCAGAGAGCCGTAGCTGCCATTGACGCCGGCAAGTTTCAGGACGAAATCATTCCGATTACTATAAAAGGTAAAAAAGGCGATACCGTCATCAATACAGACGAGTATCCGCGTCGTGATGCCAGTCTCGAAAAGCTGGCAAAGCTGAAGCCGACTTTCAAAGAGGACGGCAGGGTAACGGCAGGCAATGCCTCCGGCATGAACGACGCGGCTTCCGGCGTGATTCTCATGGCGGAGGATAAGGCAAGGAAGCTGGGTGTTCCGATTCTTGCCCGCATCAAAGCAGTGGCAACCACAGGCGTGCGTCCTGAGGTGATGGGAATCGGTCCAATCAGCGCATCCCAGAAGGCGCTGGAAAAGGCAGGTCTGGCAGTGGACGACATCGACCTCTTTGAAATCAACGAAGCTTTTGCAGCGCAGTGTCTCGCCTGCCAGAAGACGCTGGGTATCCCTGATGAAAAGCTGAACGTCAACGGCAGTGGAATTTCTCTGGGACATCCGGTAGGTGCGACCGGTTCCCGTCTTGTCATTACCTGTATGTACGAACTGATGAAGCGGAAGCAGAAGTATGGACTTGCAACCCTTTGTGCTGGTGGCGGTATGGGAACTGCAGTCATTATTGAGATGGTATAATGAACGCAAATAACCATATCAGCGTTGCTGCTAGGAAGCGTTCATTGAATCATGACTTGCGATTCTATATTCAAAGGAATCGTCATGGTATAATGGAACAAAATGTTGAAAATGGACTGAAATATCAGCTGGACGACAGGGTGCCTTTTGGAGAAAATATGATGTACGGCTTTCAGCAGATTGTCCTGTTTGTCGCGTCGGCTGTGGTGATGCCGGTTGTCGTGGGATACGCCTTAGGACTGGCGCCGGCGGCGGTGGCGGCTATGCTGCAGAGAACCTTTGTCCTCTGCGGTGTGATGACGTTGCTGCAGGTTAGATGGGGTCATCGCTTTCCCATTCAGGACGGTCCGGCAGGTCTCTGGTCGGGACTGTTTCTGCTGATGGTTTCCTCCGCACCGGCCCTTGGCATTTCTTTGGAGAGCCTTCGGACAGATCTGGAAATGGGCATGCTGCTTGCAGGAATTCTGGTCATGGCGCTGGCGGCAAGCGGTTTGATTTGTCGGATGGCAAAGCTGTTTACACCAATCATCAATGGACTTCTGATTCTTCTCATGGTGCTGCAGATCAGCGCCAGCATCATGAAAGGCATGCTGGGCGTCAGCGAGGAATCGCCGGGCATTGACGGAACAGCATTTCTCGTAGCAGTCTTTACCATGGTAGTAATTCTTTTCATCAATCTGTTTACAAAGGGATTCATCCGCAGTATTGCGACCTTTATCGGCATGGTGGCGGGATGGATTTTAGCGGTGGTGCTGGGGATTACAGAAAAGGTGAATTTTCTGCAGAACGGGATCGTGACGATGCCTACGCTTTTAGCCTGGGGAAAACCGACCTATGACGGTGGTGTCGTTTTGACCTGCATGATTAGCGCTTTTGTACTGATTTCTATGGTGTTTGCCAGTATTAACGGCATGGGCGCTATGGTAGGAGAAACGATTACGGAGAAGAAAATGCAGCGTTCTATCTTCTTTCACGGGATGGCGACCTTTATGACCGGCGGATTTTCTTCGATTGCATTTATGCCGTATGTTTCTTCTATCGGGGTGGTGGAAATGACCGGCGTAGCATCCAGGAGACCCATGTATCTGGCGGCGGGCGGTATGATTGTCATGGGATTAATCGCGCCCTTCGGTGCGCTCTTTGCGACTATTCCTGCCTGCGTGGGAAACGGTGCGCTGATTATCATCTTCGCGCTGTGCATCGGGCAGGCGCTCAGGGAATTTCGTAAAGTGGAATTTGAGAGTAGAGAAAACCTGATCGTAGGATTGTCTATGATTATCGGCTGCGGCATCATGTTTCTGCCGGCGGGCACGTTCAGCAAGCTTCCGGCTACGGCAGCCTGCCTCTTGTCTAATGGACTGATTGTAGGAATGGCAGCAGCGTTTTTGCTAGAACATGTGGTAATGCGGAAGAAATCATAGATTTATATAGTTTCAAAATTTGAAAAGCTGTTTGCAGGTAGGGATGAACTGCAGACAGCTTTTTCTTCTTGTGTTTTTTATATGCGATTATTTCGCTCCCGGATAGTCGATGCCGTACTGCTTGATCTTGCGGGATATGGTAGAGGCGTTGACACCCAGCTTTGCACCGGCGTCCCGAAGACTTCTGGAGTTTTGCAGAGCAGACTCTATCAGACTCTTTTCGTAGTTTTCCAGCGACTGAGACAGGGAACTGCCAGAAGACGGGAGCATATCATCACCTTGGGAGATATCTAAAAGACCGTAAAGCATTTCATCGGCGACTTCTTTTGTGCCGGAGGAGCAGATGGTCAGATATTCGATGACATTTTCCAGCTCACGGATGTTACCTGGCCAAGAATACTGTTTCATAATCGTAAGCTGGTCGTCGGTAAGCGTAAAGGGACGATTGTGCTTTTCGGTAAAATATCTGACAAAGTGTCTGCAAAGCTCGTCCAAATCGTTGAGCCGCTCTCGAAGGGGCGGAATGGAAATTGGGATGACGTTGAGACGGTAGTAGAGATCCTGGCGGAATGTGCCGTCTGCAATCTTCAGTTTCAGATTGCTGTTCGTTGCAGCGATAAATCGAATGTCCAGTTTAATTGGTTTTGTTCCGCCTACGCGGGTGATTTCTTTGTTTTGAATCGCGCGAAGGAGCTTGACCTGCAGATCCATGGACATATCGCCGATTTCATCCAGCAGCAGGGTACCGCCGTTTGCCATTTCAAACAATCCCTGTTTGCCGCTTGCGTTTGCACCGGAAAATGCGCCCTTTTCGTAGCCAAAGAGCTCACTTTCCAGAAGATTCGCGGGGATAGAGGCACAGTTGACTTTGACAAAGGTTTTGTCGGAAAGTTTGCTGAGCCGGTGTATTTCATCGGCAACAACTTCTTTGCCTACTCCTGATTCTCCTGTAATCAAAACGGTTGCATCGGTAGGAGCGGCCATTCTGATGGTGTTCCAGACCTTCTGTAGAGAATAGGAGAATCCAACCAGTCGCTTGGAATTTTCTGTGCTTTCGATAATGCGCACATTTTCGCGGCTCTTGTCCAAGGCATTGGCCTCTGCCAGAAATTTACCGAAATCCTCCTGCAAGGATTGCAGAGACAGAATGGGGCGGCTGCTGACCACCACCTGGTGCAGAGTGCCATTTTGGTTAAAAATCGGTACACCTACTGCATAGCCGACGCTGGGCGGATTGGTTTTCTGTACGGTGGAAAGACGAAACACTTTTTTCTGTGTTCTGAGAACGTCTAGTGTGGCGCCACCGGTGAACAAATGCCCATCTTCCACAATGTCAGACACTTTGTGCCCAATCACTTCTTCCGGCAATATGGTCGTGTTGCGCTGATGGGCGGGATTTACGTATAGGCAGACGCCGTCCTTGTCGGTGATAAAAATGCTGTCATCCAGCGCATCGACAACAATCTTAAAATCGACACCCTGTGCCAGGAATACCGATAAATCCTGATAGATTTCCCGCAAGATGTGTGCGCTTTTCTCCGGACTCTGATGGTCGTTTGCTTCTAGTGAATGTTTGATTTTTTCCTGTACCTTCTGAATTGCTAAAACCTGATCCATACGACTGTCTCCTTTATGAAATTACTATTAGTATAACAAAGTTGTTGCTTTGACGCAACAGTGATTTGACTGATGCAACGCAAAGCAGAAAAATTGGCTGAATTTCAATCATTATGCTTTGGCATGGTATTTGCTTTTAATATTGATAACAGATAGAAAAGGAGGCGGCGTTTCGTGAAAAAACTGTATATCAATTGCCAGTCAGGCGTCAGCGGCGATATGATGCTGGGCGCAATGCTGAATTTAGGAGTACCGGAGGAATATTTGACGGAAAATCTGTCCCATCTGAAGCTTGATGAATTTCAGCTCGCTGTAAAGAGGAAAGAAACTGGCGGTGTGGTCGCAACCGATGTAGATGTAGTGCTGAATCAGCCGAGCGATTTGACTACTGCGCCTTACAGTGGAAACTACAGGAATTATGGCCAGATAAAGAAGATAATCGCGGGGAGCAATCTAAGCAACAACGCAAAGGCATTGAGTCGCAGAATTTTCGATATCAAGGCGAAGGCAGAAGCGAAGGGTCACCGTGTATCAGAAGATGAGGTGCAGTTTCATGAGGCGGGTGCCGTGGATTCTATCGTGGATATTGTAGGCATTGCCATCTGCTGTGACTATTTAGATGCCGGTGAGATTATTGCAAAGGAAGTTCCAACTGGTTTTGGCACAGTACAATGTGCCTGTGGAGAACTGCCGGTTCCGGCTCCTGCAGTCAGACAGATTTTGAGCGATGAACAGATTCCGCATTATCGTTCAGATATTCACCAGGAAGTTTTGACGCCAACCGGCGCGTCAATTTTAGCAGGTCTAACCGATACGTTCGGCTGGGACGAAATTCGAGAAGATATATTATCCAGAGGCTACGGAACGGGGAAACGAGATACCGGTCTTGCGCCGCTGGAACTGATATTAGTAGAAGCAAAGGAGAGTTAGAATATGTTTGAAACCAGAAGATTAAATCACAAAAGTAAAGTGATTATTTCGGCAGCTTTGACGGGTGCCGTTACGACAAAGGAGAATAATCCCAATTTACCGACGCAGCCAGCGGAAATCGTAAAATCTGCGATCGCTTGCTATGAAGCTGGTGCTGCGGTAGCGCATATTCACGTCAGAGATGATGAAGATAGGGCCAGCATGCGCTTTGATAAGTTTGAGGAAACGGTTAAGTTGCTGCGCGAGTCCGGCTGCCCGGTTATCATCAATCTGACATCTTCCGGAGGACAGGGCTTTTCCTGGGAAGAAAGAATCCGTCCGTTTAAAGAATTGAAACCGGACATGGCTTCCTTCGATGCAGGAACGATGAACTGGCTCAATTCAGTAGTGTTTATGAATGAGCCGGGATTTCTGGAACTATGCGGCAAGGAAATGATTGCGGCAAACGTAAAGCCCGAAATAGAGGTTTTCGATATGGGCATGCTGAATACCGCCAAATACTATATTAAAAAGGGTTTGATCAAAGAACCTGCCCATTTCCAGCTGTGCCTTGGTGCGCCGGGCGGTATGGAAGCAACCACAGAGAATCTGGTATATCTTGTAAATCATTTGCCGGAAAACTGTACCTGGAGTGCTTTCGGCATCGGTAGAGGCGCCAACGAGATTCTGCTTTCTGCCCTTGCCATGGGCGGAAATATTCGTGTCGGTCTTGAAGATAATGTTTATTATAATGCGGGACAGTTGGCAGAATCCAATGAACAGTTTGTGGCTCGTGTGAAACGGCTTGCGGAGGAAATGGGCAAGTCCGTCGCAACCCCAGATGAAGCCAGAGAAATTCTGGGTCTTGGAAAATAAGTAAGAAATTGTCTGTGTTGTCCTTTCGCAACGGAGGTGCCGCTTTGCAACAGAAAAAGCCTGTGATAGAGAAAAGGCGGGCGGGACATCCTTTGATGGAAAAAGAGCAATTTCAGGGCAAGAGAGTTTTTTTGAGCCCTGGTTAAAACTTTGGCACAACCTTTGCGATACAATATAGCATCAAGAATTAAAATTTCTCTTTTGGTGTCGGAGGAAAAATTGCTACACCAAAAAATATAAGATGAAAAGGAGAACTTATCATGTCAGAAATCGCTGTAAGACACACGCGCGAAGAGTGCTTCGCTCATACAAATGATTGGAAAAAACCTTATGATGGAAGTATCTTTGATATGTTTAGAGATGGCTCATTTGAGCTGATTGATCTTTCAAACCCGTTTGGCAGAGGTAATCCGCTCTGGCCGTCCAACGGAGATTTTCATATTGACAGAGTACAGCATATGCCGATGCACTACAGATTACTACAGACTTTCAATGATTTTCATATGCACAATTCTACTCATGCGGATTCTCCGTCCCATGTCATTCCGGAGAGTCCGTTTACCCATGAGCTGCCAATTCAGAACTATTTTGGCGAGGCAGTTTGTCTGGATATTCCAAAGGGAAAATGGGAACTGATTACTGTTGAAGACATTGAAGAGGCGGCAAAGAAGGTTCCGGGCGGTATCAAAGAGGGTGACTGGGTGCTTCTGAACACCGGCACACACAGACGCTGGGGTGAAAACGATGACTACTTCGCATATAGTCCTGGTCTTTCTATTGATGGCGCGAAGTGGTTTGTAGAACACCATGTAAGAGGTGTTGGCTTTGATATGCAGGCTATTGACCATATTTTGTACACCTATGCTGCAGATCATGGCCCTGGACCATATGTACCGCGTATCGTAGAAGAGTATGAGGAACAGTTTGGACATCCTGCATTGGAAGATTTCCCGGAATGGGAGCCATGCCACGATATTTTGATGGCAAACAACGTCATGGGAATTGAAAATCTGGGCGGAGATTTGGACAAAGTAACCAATCAGAGATTCCTGTTCTGCGCGTTCCCACTTCGCTGGTACATGGGTGATGGTACCATCGTTCGTGCCGTTGCATTTGTTCCGTCTGACAGAATTGACAGAAACGTTCCGGATAAAGAATATCCGTACGGCGTATATTAAAAACTTCATGGGAAATTCCGCACGCAGGAGTTTCCCATATTCATAGGAAAGAAGATGGAGAAAGGAAAAACTGACATGAACGAAAAGAAAAGGATTGCGGTTTTGGGCGCCGGCGTCATGGGCACGGGAATCGGACAGACCTTTGCGATGAAAGGACATGAGGTCATGATGATCTATGTCTATGATGACAAATTGCGGGCAAAACCGATTGAAACCATGACTGAAAATTTGAAGATACTGGCTGAAAACGGCGTCATTGAAGAAGCTGCAATACCGGAAGTTATAGGAAGAGTCAGATGCACAGAAAGCCTAGAAGAAGCAGCAGAATTTGCAGATGTAATCTTTGAATGTATCGTAGAAAATTTGGCGGTGAAGCAGGATTATTTTGCCAAGCTGGATGCGATGTGCAAAGAGAGCACGATTTTGGCTACCAATACATCAGCAATCAGTGTGACGGAAATTGCGGAAAAATCAATACATAAGGAAAGAATTATCGGGACTCACTTCTGGAACCCGGCATATTTGGTGCCGCTGGTCGAAGTCATTAAGACCAGATATGTGGCGGAGGATATCGTGCAGGAAACCTATGATCTCCTTGAAAAGGCTGGGAAATGTCCGGTTATCGTACAGAAGGATGTTCCGGGATTTCTTGCCAATAGAATGCAGCATGCTTTGTTTAGAGAAGCGATTTCCATCGTGGAAAACGAAATCGCGACTGCAGAGGATGTGGACAAGGCGATTAAATATGGGTTTGGCATGCGCCTTGGCGTGAGAGCGCCGATGGAAGTCATCGATGCAGGCGGTACCGATTTAACCTACAGTATTCATGAATATCTGTTTCCGCATATTGAAAACAGTAAGGAACCGTCTCGGCTGCTGAAACAGAAAATGGAGGAGGGAAAATTGGGCTTTAAGAGCGGCGAAGGCTTTATGAAGTGGTCCAAAGAAGAAATCGAAAAATCCCAGAAAGATTTGCTGGAAGGTCTGATTAAAGTGGCGAGAGCCCTGGATCGTATTTAGGAGGTAAAACAGATGGCATTGATGACAGCAGCAGAATATATCGAGAGTCTGCGTAAATTAAAAACTAGAGTATATATGTTCGGAGAAAAGGTTGATAACTGGGTGGATCATCCGATTATTCGCCCGTCTATCAACTGTGTGGCGATGACTTATGCACTGGCGCAGCAGCCGGAATATGCAGACATTATGACAGCGAAATCCAGCATTACAGGTAAGACTATCAATCGTTTTACGCACCTGCACCAGAGTGCGGATGATTTAGTGAAGAAGGTAAAGATGCAGCGGCTTTTGGGGCAGAAAACAGCAAGTTGCTTCCAAAGATGTGTGGGAATGGACGCATTTAATGCAGTATTTTCTACCACCTTTGAGCTAGACGAAAAGTATGGTACTGACTACCATCAGCGCTTTGTTAAATTCCTGGAAATGGTGCAGGAGGAAGATTTAACGGTAGATGGAGCCATGACTGACCCGAAGGGTGACCGTGGTAAGGCGCCGCACCAGCAGGAGGATCCGGATCTTTTTTTACATATCGTAGAGCGAAGAGAAGATGGCATCGTAGTCAGAGGTGCAAAAGCACACCAGACAGGCTCCATCAATTCCCATTGGCATATTATTATGCCGACCCAGGCCATGAAGGAGGCCGATGCGGATTATGCCGTTTCATTTGCTTGTCCAAGCGATGCGGAAGGTCTGTATATGATTTACGGCAGACAGTCCTGCGATACCAGAAAACTGGAAGAGAAAGCAGATATCGATCTGGGCAACCGGAAGTTTGGCGGGCAGGAAGCACTGGTTGTCTTTGATGATGTCTTTATTCCGAATGCATACATCTTTATGGCAGGCGAATATGACTTTGCGGGCATGATGGTAGAACGGTTCGCAGGTTACCACAGACAAAGCTACGGTGGATGCAAAGTCGGCGTTGGCGATGTGGTCATCGGTGCAGCAGCATTGGCGGCGGAATACAACGGCGCAGAAAAGGCTTCTCATGTAAAAGATAAGCTGATTGAAATGACCCACTTAAATGAAACCCTGTATTCCTGCGGCATTGCATGTTCCTGCGAAGGATGTGCGACCAAAGCAGGAAATTATCAGATTGACCTTTTACTGGCAAATGTCTGTAAGCAGAACATTACCAGATATCCTTATGAAATCGTCAGACTGGCAGAAGACATTGCGGGAGGCTTGATGGTTACCATGCCGTCTCAGGCGGATTTTGAATCCGATACGGTAGTAGGGAAAAACGGAGAAACCGTCGGTGAAATCTGTCAGAAATATTTTGCAGGCAGAAGTGATGTAAGCACGGAAGACAGAATGCGCGTCCTTCGTTTCCTGGAAAATATCTGTTTGGGCTCCGCCGCGGTAGGCTACAGAACAGAGTCGCTTCACGGCGCAGGATCTCCGCAGGCTCAGAGAATTATGATTGGAAGACAGGGAAACATTGAGGGAAAGAAAGACTTGGCGAAGACCATTGCAGGCATAAAAAAATAAAGAACCTTCTAAGTAAAATACGAAAACAGGCGGAACCGCTATGGGGCTGTCTGTTTTCGCTTTTTTCTTTCTTCTATGATTGCCAAGTCGGCGGTTTTACGGTAGAATAGTAGAGCAGGAGGACAGGAACATGAAATATTTGGAAATTAACATAGAAACTTCAGCCGCCGGAATCGAGCCGGTAGTCAGTGCGCTTTTGAACCTGGGTATTACGGATACGGTGGTAGAGGATCCCAGAGATATCGAGGATCTGATGGACAAGAAGCAGACCTATGACTGGGATTATCTGGACGACAGTATTATCGAAAAGATGAAGGAAAGTCCAAAGGTGACGGTCTACTTGGAGGATACCGAAGAAAACAGAACCCTGGCAGAGCAAATTGCGCCGGCTATGGAGGAATTACGCTCGAAGGCAAGGGAAGGCATCTTTGGAGAAGGCGCCGATTTTGGAAGCCTGCGTGTAAGCAAGAAACAAGAAGACGACACGCAGTGGAAGGACAAGTGGAAGGAGTACTTTAAGCCGGCAAGGATTGCAGAGAACATTGTCGTAAAGCCGACTTGGGAGAGCTACGAAAGGCAAGGCGATGAAAAGGTCATCGAAATTGACCCGGGTATGGCTTTCGGCACAGGCACCCATGAAACGACTTCCCTCTGCGTGAAAATGCTGGAAAAGTATCAGAAAGAAAGCGATAAGGTACTGGACGTAGGCTGCGGAAGCGGTATTCTTTCCATAGCGGCGGCGCTCCTTGGAGCAGAAGACGTATTGGGCGTGGATATTGACCCAGTTGCTGTGGAAGTTGCGGCGGAAAACATCGAATTAAACGGTGTTGCCAATGTGGCAAAGGCACAGTATGGAGATTTGACCAAGGGAATCGACTATAAGGCGGACATTGTGGTCGCTAATTTGATGGCAGACCTTGTTATGATGTTATCAGAAGATGTGGCAAGGCATATGCAGCCGGGTGGGCTTTTTATCTCCTCCGGTATTCTGGTGGAAAAAGAAGTGCAAGTCACAGAACATCTGCGCAGTCAAGGCTTTGGTATTGTAGAAGTTAGAGAAGACGGCGGTTGGTGTTGTATTGTCTGCAGAAAATAGCACATGGGAGGAAACTATTTGAAAAAGGGTAACGCAAAACAAAGAAACGATATTATATTTATGCTGTTTGCGCTGGTTTTGGGACTGTTCATGGGATGGGCAGCTTATGACCTTGAGGGCATCGGCATTGCCGGTGCAATTATAAAAAATATTGGAATTTGGGTATTTGTTTCGGCTCTTCTTGCTGTGTATACTCCAGAGGCTTTTAAAGCGGCGCTTCACGTGCTGCTGTACTTTATCGGCGTGATTGCTGCATATTTTACGAATTTTGTCGTTATGGGCGGCAGCGTATCTTTCCGGACACTGATTTATTGGCTGATATTTGGCGCAATCGGGGCGCTGGTCGGCTTTATCGACTGGCATGCCTGCGGAAAGGAATGGCTCGGGGCAGCCTGTGCGGCGGTGCCGATTTCTCTTCTGGTGGCGGAAGGCTACTATATATATAAGGGATTTTCTATTTCCCTGGCTTTTGATATCGTGTGCGCAGTGGTGCTTTATATCATCATGGCACCGGGTAAAATGCAGAAGTTGATGGCGCTTCCGTTTATCATTGTCTTTACTTTTGCACTGGTGTATTTTCATGTTCTGTCAGGGATTTTAGGAGGATGGATATGAAGATTTTTACAGATGCAGCTAATATAGAAGAAAGTCTGATTCGTATTACCGACAAAGGAGACATTCGCCATATGATTAAGGTCATGCGCATGAAAGAAGGCGATATGCTTGATGTTTCTGATTCGACAGAATGGGAATATCAGGCAGAGATTCTGTCTATCGATGAAGATTTGGTGTTGCTGTCTGTTTTGGATAAGCAGAAATTTGCCAGAGAGCCGCGGCTTCAGGTGACTTTATTTCAAGGCGTGCCAAAGGCGGGAAAGATGGAAACCATTATTCAAAAGTGCGTAGAACTGGGGGTGTCTTCTGTGGTTCCAGTCTTTATGGACAGAACAGTTGTGGTCGAAAAGGGAAATTTTGCAAAAAAATTGGAGCGCTGGCAGAAGGTAGCAGACGAGGCGGTCAAACAGTGTAAGCGCGGCGTTATTCCAAGTGTTTGCCAGCAGATAAAATTTGCAGAGATCGGTGAGCAGTTGGCAGAATTTGATCTAGTGTTGTTTCCGTACGAAAATGAGGAAAATTACTCTATTAAGGATTGCCTGCGAGGACTTTCCGAAAATCCGCAATCTGTTGCTATTGTCATTGGACCGGAGGGTGGTTTTTCTGATAAGGAAGCAGCGCTGATGAAAGAGTGGAATACCTCTTGCGTGACTTTGGGAAAAACCATTTTACGTACGGAGACTGCCGGTATGGCGGCTCTTGCCATGACTATGTACGAACTTGAACTGTAACCGAAAAGGACTGTTATAAAACAGTCCCTTTTAGTCGTTAAGACATTCTGCGATATTAGAACGAGGAGTTCTGATATTACGTTTTAACAAGAATAATCCTTCTGTATCGCCTTGTTGGATTTTGTTGACACCGCCGTTACAGCTGAGACTTGCCTCAAAGCCAAGAGTTTTCAGTAAACTGCGGCAATCCTTCGTGTAAGCACCATAGGGCCAGGTGAATGTGTTGGGAACAGTATTCAATGTTTTTTTTAGCTCTGTCTGAAGTGAAGACAAATCTTCTTTGAGCATCTTTTCGTACGCTTCTTCGGCTTCACCGGCTTTGCGACTGGCGCCTTTGCGTCCTTTGTTTAGATCGTGCAGATCATAGGTATGATTCTGAACTTCCCAGACACCGGATTTTTGCATCTCTGAAAGTTCTTCCCAAGTGACAGCACAGGTCTTTTTATTCTTATAAAGCGTATTTGACATCTCTTCGGTGGCGCTGCCGATGACGGAGATGACAGCTTTCATTTGATATTTTTTCAGAAGATCCGTACCATAGGTATGATTATTGAGAAATCCATCGTCGAAGGTGAGGATGACAGGCTTTTCTGGAAGGGCCATTTTTCCTGTTTTATCATAGACATAGTCTATGAGTTCGCTCATGGTAATGGTAGTATAACCGTTTTCTTTCAGGTATTTCAGGTCACTTTCAAAAGCTGCTTGACTGACATAGTAATCTCCCATAGCGATGCTGCCGTCGCTTAAGCCATGGTACATCAAGATTGGAACCTCTTTCGTATCGGCAGGATCAGCTGGGATTTCTGTTTCTGCGGCGGCAGGGGCAAGAGCCTGTGAACGGTTTGCAGAGAGCAGACGAATCAGCGGATATGTGTCAATCCAGATCTCCGAAAGACATTCTTTTTGAGATTCGTCAAAGATGAGCTGCATGCCAAAATGTAGATGCGGCACATTGATATTATTGACGTTTTCTTTGATACTGTAACCGGTTTGACCGGAGTAGCCAATGACTTGACCTGCTTTTACACTGTCTCCGATCTTTAGATTTTTGATGTAAGGAGTGTCTTTTCGCAGGTGCGCATAATAATAGTAACGCTGTCCGTCACCGGAGCGAATGCCGATACGCCAGCCGCCGTATTGGTTCCAACCTAACGCTTCAACTTTTCCGTCTTCTACGGCGATAATCGGTGTGCCTACAGAGCAAAACATATCGTGTCCCAGATGTTTTCTTGCAAAACCGTAGCTGCGGCCGTTGCCAAAGTCATCGCTTTCGGTGTACCAGTAGCCGGCAGCGACAGGAGAATAGGCGGTAAGCCCGTAGGTGCCGTCTTTGCGAAGTCCCAGCAGGTTGCCGATGACAGCTGAGTATGCGTTGTAATAATAATCGTAGACCTTTAAGTTTTTGGTCAAATCGTCCATGGAACTGCCTGCCTGGCGGGCTTCTGCAAACTGCTGCAGATTCGTTTTTTTATAACTTTTAAAGTTTCCGCCATTTTGAGCTGCCAGATAAGCCAGACTTTCTACCCAGGGCAGGTGCAGATCCTGCTCAAAGGTTTCAATATCCAGTTCCATAGCGTCTTTTAAAGCTTCGTAAGTGATATTAAAATCCACCCATTTGATATAGTCTGTCTGTTTGCTTGTACTTGCGACAGCAGAGACGGCAGTGGCAGAAGATTCGGCGGGCGGTGTGGATTTTTCTGCGGCCGTTACAAAAACCAGCAGACATAAAAGAAAAACAGAAAAAAATTTTTTTAGCATGATACTATCCTTTCAAGATAATATATCGGGAAAAGACAAGATTATTCTTGAAGAAAAGGGAAAAAGGTTGTACTATTTATATAGAAAGAGCAGAAAGGAATTTTATGAGAATTGCATTTCACACATTGGGCTGCAAGGTCAATCAGTATGAAACGGAAGCCATGAAGGAGCAGTTTGCTGCTGCAGGGCACCAGATTGTAGGAGAAGAGGACTTTGCTGACGCCTATGTTATCAATACATGTACGGTAACGAATTTGGCAGACCGTAAGTCACGCCAGTATATTCGCAGAATGAAAAAAGTAAACCCAAAGGCGCTTGTAGCGGTAACGGGATGCTACGCTCAGGTCAGTCCTCAGGAAGTACAGGCTATTGCAGAGGTAGATATTGTTGCAGGAACTGGCGAAAAGCAGAACTTGCTCAGCTATATTGAGGCTGGTGTTTCCAGTTGTCATGTGCTTGCCTATGAGGAGCTGACCGAATATCAGTCTACAGGGATTATTACGTCTATGGAATCTCGTACGAGAGCTTATATCAAGATTCAGGAGGGCTGTAACAGGTTTTGTTCTTACTGCATCATTCCCTATGCCAGAGGCAAAGTTCGCAGCCGAACTTTAGAGGAAATTGTTGAGGAGGCCAAAGGGCTTATTGAGAAAGGGTTCAAAGAAATCATCTTGACCGGCATTAATACCGCCCTTTACGGAGAGGATTTAGGCTACGATGGAATAGAGCCGCTGATAGCAAGACTGAGCGCTCTTGCCGGTGATTTTCGCATACGCCTCAGCTCTCTTGAGCCTACGGTTATCAACAAAGATTATGTAAAGGGACTTTTAGGCTACGAGAAGTTGTGTCCGCATCTGCACCTGTCCATTCAAAGCGGTGCTGACAGCGTACTTTCCCGCATGAACAGGCATTACAGTCGGGAGGAGTATCTGGATATTGTGAAAGTTCTACAGGGTTTTGATTCCCTTTACGGCATTACAACGGATATTATTGTAGGTTTTCCCGGGGAAACGGAGGACGAGTTTGCTGACAGTCTGCGCATAGTGGATCAAGCCGGTTTCTTAAAAGTACACGTCTTCAAATACTCTCCGCGCAAAGGCACCAAAGCTGCTGACATGACCGAACAAGTAGGTGGAACAGTTAAGAATGCGCGCAGTCAGAGACTTATAGAAAAAGCCGACGCTGCCAGTCAACAGTTTTTTGAAAAGTGTACCGGCGCTGTTCGCAGGGTTTTGTTCGAGGAATTGACAGAAGATGGACTTCTGACGGGATATTCGGATAATTATGTTAAGGTTTATGCTATGGGAACGCCCGAAATGCTAAATCAGTTTTACTGGGTAAAACTTTTAGAACCATATCAAGACGGCATGAAAGGAGAGATTGAAAATGGCTGATTGTATTTTTTGCATGATTGCAAATCACGAGATTCCTTCCAATGTGGCATATGAAGATGATCAGATTATTGCATTTCATGATTTGGATCCGCAGGCGCCAGTTCACGTGCTGGTGATTCCGAAAAAGCATATTGCGTCTCTGGATGATGTTAAGGAAGAGGACCGGGAGCTGATGGGACACATCATGTTCAAGATTCACGAAATTGCGACCGATTTGGAGCTGGAAAATGGCTACAGAGTTGTCAGCAATAACGGCGAAGATGCTTTCCAGACTGTAAAGCATTTGCATTTCCATATCCTTGGAAAACGTAAGCTGACCTGGCCACCAGGCTGATAGCGGGCTGCGGTGCGGAACAAAGCGAATATCGACGCATGTGCATATTTTGGAGAAAAAGTCCCGAAATATGTACAGCGACGTACATATTTCAAGAGAAAATCAAAAATATATGCACGTTTGTAACTGCTAGACACGAATTTTACGTCTGTTTAGCAGTTATTTTATTGGAAATTCACATATTTTGAAGGAAAATCCAAAAAATATGCACACCTTTCGAGAAGAATGTGCATATTTTTGAGGTTTTTTGTTGAAATATGTATGGTCATGAAGTTGATGACATCGCCACGCACTACAGCTTAAAGGTCTGGAACTTTTCCTCGGTTCCCTCTTCCTCACTGAACTCGTAGTCGTTGCCCGGCAGAATTGCGTTAGCAACGATGCCGACGATTGCAGCAATAGCAAGTCCGGATAAAGTGATGGTTGCACCTGCGATGGTGAAAGAAATACCTCCTGCAGCGTTAAAGCCCAGTGCGCAGACCAGAATCAAAGCTGCGATGATGGTGTTTCTTGATTTTGTGAAATCAACCTGATTTTCGACTACGTTGCGGATTCCGATGGCGGAAATCATGCCGTAGAGAATCAGGGAAACACCGCCGATGACAGCCGCCGGAATAGAAGAAATTGCAAAGCTGATTTTTGGAATAAAGGAAAGCAGAATTGCGAAGCAGGCTGCGATTCTGACAACGCGTGGATCATAAATCTTTGTTAGAGCAAGAACACCGGTGTTCTCACCATAGGTAGTGTTTGCAGGACCGCCGAAAGCTGAGGAAAGGCAAGTAGCAAGTCCATCGCCCAGAAGGGTTCTGTGCAGTCCCGGATTAGAAATATAATTCTTTCCTGTGGTAGCGCCGATAGCGGAAATATCTCCGATGTGCTCCATCATGGTTGCAAGAGCAATCGGCATAATAGTGATAATGGCGGAAATGTCGAATTTCATCACTGTCAGGTGAGGAAGTCCGATGATGGCTTCTTCACTGATTGCTGACAAATCGACTTCGCCCATGAAGATTGCTGCAATGTAGGAAATGATTACACCAAGAATGATCGGAATGATTTTAACCATGCCTTTTCCCCAGATGTTAAAAATAATGATGGAAAGCAGGGCAATCAGTGCAAGGGGCCAGTTGGTCTGGCAGTTAGTGATAGCAGTCGGTGCCAGAATCAGTCCGATGGAAATGATAATCGGACCTGTTACAACCGGCGGAAAGAAGCGCATAACTCTTCTTGCGCCGAAAGCTTTAATTAGCGCCGCCATAATTACGTAGATGATGCCGGCAGCAAAGACACCGCCGCATGCGTAAGGCAGCATCTCTTCGTTAGGCGTGCCGTCTACCATCGGTGCAACAGCAGCATAACCGCCAAGGAATGCAAAGGACGAACCTAGAAAGGCAGGAACTTTGCCTTTGGTCAGTAAATGGAATAAAAGGGTTCCAAGACCTGCCATCAGCAGGGTAACAGATACGTCAAGACCTGTCAGAATCGGAACCAGTATGGTCGCGCCAAACATGGCGAAAGTGTGCTGCAACCCTAGAATCAGCATTTTTGGCATGCCTAGGGAAGAAGCGTCATAGATACCGTCAGCTAGTGTTTCTTTCTCAGTCATATATTGATTCTCCTTTATTGAAACGGTAGGGATAATTACTCAACTATTCATACTACTTTAATTTTGGGAAGATGTCAATATAAAATACGGCATTAGTGTGACTTCTCTCTATAGCGTTAGCACATGGAATAAAGCTTGACAAAATGTATGGGGGGGGGTTACAATTTATTATGAGATAAAGAGCGATTTTTCTGTAATAAGACAGAAAGAGAAAGCAAAGTCAATACATGCTTTCCCTAATGAATGGTAAAAGTGACGCTGCGTAAAAAGTAATAATTTTTGTGTAGCGTATATTGTCTTGCTGCTTTTTATTGATATTTTAGTATACTTTATTAAGAAAGGAGAAATGATGAAAAGTAAATCATTAAAAAAGAAAGCAATTAGTATGTTGCTATGCTTTATGGTTGTTTTTGCTTATTCGGCTGGATTCAATGATTTATTCCTAGTCAATGCAGAAGGAAACACTGTAAGTGATAGTGAGAACGGAGTTACTGTGACTCCAGACCATACCAGTGGTGAACCATCAGAAGAGAACAAGCCGGGCATGGAACTCTCAGGCGATGATACTGAGAACAGAGAACCTATTGTAATTTCTTCTTGGAAATGGGTAGATGATTCTGAGATATTGACCTATGACAAGAAGGCTAAAATATGGTGGGTGAGCCCTACGGCAGATGAAGAGAATCCTGTTACAGCAGAACTTCTGAAGGAGTATTTACCGAAGTCTATCGAAGCAGTACTTGCGGATGGTACAGAAAAGAGTGTTGAAATCACTTGGGATTTCGGCGAAATCGGTGATGGCGTAACCGCGGGAGAGTACACCTTTACGGCTTCTTTGCCGGAAGGATATGCTTTGACAGACGATGTGGAAGCGCTTGTAGCAGTTGTCAGAATAGACAGTTCGGCATTATTGGATGCAAGCTATAGCGCTGGTGGCTTAACCATTACAGCAGATGATGGGCAGGAACTGACTTCTGGTACGACCAACGACAGCGAAGTTTACCTGAGCGGCAATGTCATTTATATCAACACCAACAGAGCACTGACGCTGGCAGGAACCAGTACTACGCATACGCTTGCAATTGCACAGGGGGTGAAGGCAAATCTGACATTGGACAATGTGTCTATTAAGAATGCCGCTGCTTCTCCGATTAATTTGATTCCTAACACTGTGGCGGATCAAACCACTTTATATTTAACACTGAAGGATGGAAGCAGTAATACAATGGACCCGTTAACTGGGACTAACAATGCAGGTATTCATGTTTCTTATGGAGCAACGCTTACCATTGATGACAGTGTCAAAAACCCAGTTGCGGTCTATGGCGGCAGACTGACGAAGGATTGTACCATAAACGGAGAGGCGGCAAAGAAAGATGATCCTGCATGGCTGATGGACAGCAAAAATCCTGGCTCCCTCACTGTGTATAGCGGTACTAGTGCTGCTTGTATCGGTGGTAATAATAGAGAAAACAGCGGTAAAATTACCGTAAATGGCGGCAATATTGTGGTAAACGCATATAAGAATGGCAGAAGCAGCAGCGCGGGTGCTGGTATTGGAGGCGGCGATTATGGCGGCGCTGGTTGTTTGCTGGATGGCGGCGGTGTTGTTATCAACGGTGGTATTATCGATGCAACTGCCAGCTACCACGGTGCTGGTATTGGTGCTGGTTGGCATGCGAATATTGTAGGAACAGGACATAGTGGTAATAAGCCTGGAGATATTACTATCAATGGCGGATATATTACTGCTACAGGAAAGGATCATGGAAATGCCTTCGGCGGTGCGTGCGGTAGTGCAGCTAATATAGGGCATGGAGATGCAAGTACACCGCACGAAATCGTGATTACAGGCGGTACGTTATTACCAAAATCAAACAATAATGGTACGCAGTACGATGTTGGTGCAGTGGGCGGTAAAGTTATCGTTACCGGTGGCTCTTTCTGCCCGGCTGCGAATTCAGGAACTGCGACTAAATATAGTATTCAAGGGGCGTCGGTTATCAGTTCCGACGGTACTTCCCTTACTATGGTAAAGGTAGACCTTTCCAGCTATGCATATGAAGATAAGGACGGCGTAAGTCATACTTTACAGCCTGGCGATTATCTGCACAGCTATTCTGTTGCAGTTGATGGCGTGCCTGTGAGCCCAGAATACGGTCTTGCTATGAAGCTGGACAGCACGAAGCAATTGTATTTCTGGCTTCCTACGTCTGCTATAGGAAAAACTGTAGCAATTTCCAATCTAAAGCTTTTGGCAGCTGACGGCACACTGATAGATACAGAATATCCGTTTACGAACCTAGTTCCTGTGCCAGGAAATCCAAGTGAAACCAAGCGTTACGTTACATTTACCGTAGATACGGACGAGTTTAGTGCGGAGCTGAAAAAACAGCTGAACAAGCGTTATGACGGACTGACCTTTAACTGGGATCAGCTCAAAGAGGAGATTGCGAAGCAGGAGATTACAGTACCGCAGCCGCACGGTGGTAAAATTTCTAAGGTTGAAGAGATGAAGCCTTCCGCAGTGCGTTTAACCGGCGCTGACGGAAAACCGACAGGAGAAGGTAGCAGTGATGCCGGAATTAAAAATGCCGGAGGATATTCAATTACAGTAAACTACATGGAATATGCGAAGGATGCAGATTTCAGCAAAACTTTCTGGGGACATCAGACTAGCCTGTCAGCATCCATTACACCAGCAGATACTCGTCTTGTAGATGTGACTTACAAACCTACGATGGAAGAAGTTACAGACGCTGATGGAAAGAAAGCGATGAAACTGACACAGATGGACTTTACAGCAACTGTTCTACCGAAAAAGGGAGAAGCAACAACTTGTGAAGCGCCGGATGGATTTATTCAGTTCTATATCAATGGCGTAAAGGTGGGAAATCTGGTCAGTCTCAATGACAGCAAAACCAGAAGCGCGGGTACAGTAGAAACCGGAACCACAGATGGCTATAACTCAAAGACAGTTACGAAGAGTGTTTCATTCAGAACAACTACGCCGCCGGTTCCGGAGGCAGGAGAGTTTGTTGTTGAAGCGAAGTATTACGGAGGAACAAACTATACTGGCTCAGAGGCGCAGGCAACAAAGGTAGAGGATGATACAACAAAATTTGATCCAGATAAGGATTTTCCATATATTGCACCGCCAACACCTGTTTTGAAGCCTGCGGGATCAGATGGTGAGATAAATCCGGACGATCCAGATCAGGTAATTCCGGGTCAAAAATTACCGCCGGTAGAAGTAGAACGAATTGATCCACCAGGCGGTGCGACAGCGGATGAAAACAATTATAGACTTCACGGAATCTACAGAGACAGCGTTTCACAAAAAACAGAAAAGGATGCAACGGCAGATGTATCTTACTTTGAGACGCTGCTTAATACAAGATATGCCTTTGTTGATAAGGCAGGGCATCCTTTGCTTGGTGCAGATAAACAACCGTTGAAGATTAAAAAAGATGATATTGTGATTACCGATGCTACGGGCAAGAAGATTGACGAGATTGATCTCTCTGAAAAGGGCAAGTATCTTATCACTGCAGAGATAGAAGATGCCAATGGGAATAAAACAACGATAGAGTTGACTTTCAATCTTCGTTCACCAGTGCTGATTGACCCGGATATTAACAAAGATACCAACGATGACGGTATTCCGGATATCAATATCGACACAGATGATGACGGTATCCCAGATATCAACATCGACACCGACGGAGATGATAAGCCGGACATCAACATCGACACCGATGGGGACGGTAAACCGGATGTAAACATCGACACAGACGGAGACGGTAAACCAGATATCAACAAGGATACAGATGGAGATGGCAAACCGGATGTGGACATCGACACAGATGGAGACGGCAAACCGGATGTGAATGTAGATACCAATGGAGATGGCAAGCCGGATATCAACAAGGATACAGATGGAGATGGCAAACCGGATGTGGACATCGATACAGACGGAGACGGTAAACCAGACATCAACAAGGATACAGATGGAGATGGCAAACCGGATGTGGACATCGACACAGATGGAGACGGCAAACCGGATGTGAA